>CAZZMK010000193.1:0-14376 GCA_964655185.1 uncultured Nitrospirales bacterium
TGACGAGTCAGTTCAATTACAAATTAAGAAATTAATACAATCTTATATCGACCAGGGCAATTTAGATTATCTCTGGATTGAAAAAAGCAACTCCATTTCTAAGGAAATGAAAAGTTTTTTCTCCGAAATCTTGAAAGATAAACCCAATAACAGTGGTTATATGAAAATACATAAGTCTCTAATATACGCCCCACATTTCGTAACTTTGAACTATAGGGAAGTTCCTCAGATAACAGATTCTCCACTAACCATTTTTTCCTCTGCTAAATCCTCGCTAAAAAATGGTGAAGAAGTTTATATTTTTTTAGGAATTTGGTTAGATAATGCAGATTACATTGTAGACCAGATTCAAAATATTGTTTTTGAAGATAAATTCTATAAAGGCAAGAGGGTAGGCACGGTTACTATTTTCAATGAAGATTTAAGGGTAGCAACTACAGTTTTACTCGACGACAAAAAGCGTGCCATAGGAACGCGAGTATCTCTACCTGTAAGGCAAAAGACTTTAGATAGGGGAGAGGTATGGGTAGGAAGAGCAAAAGTAGTAGATGACTGGTATCTTGCATGTTATGAACCTATTAAAGATTATAGCGGTAAAGTTATTGGAATGCTATATATGGGTGAACTCGAAAAAGTATCCAAAGATATTAGGTTTAATGCGATTCTAATTACTGTCGCCATAATCACAGTGGTAATGGTTTTATCCTTTTTAGTTAGACTTAGACAAACCACGACATTACTTAAGCGTATCCGAAATCTAAGAAATTGCGCCAAAGACTTCTCTGCAGGCAACTTTTCTGTTAGAGTCCCAGCGGATGTCGAAGACGATGAACTTACAGAGTTAGCAAAAGTGTTCAACATTATGATGGAAACGGTGGAAAAAGATAGAGAAAAACTCCTCGAACAGCAGAGAATGATTGAAGAAGCAAATAATAACTACCTCGAAATGTTAGGCTTTGTTACTCACGAATTAAGAAATACCTTAGGTTCTGCTCTTTTTAATCTTATCTCAGTGAAAGAGGGAACTTATGGTGAAGTTTCAGACTCTGTTAAAGAGGGATTGTCTATAGTCGAGGATAGTCTTAATTACCTCAAAGACATCACTAATAACTATCTCCAACTTTCAAGGTTAGAACACGGTGAACTATACATAGAAAAAAAGGATGTAAACTTAAAGCAGGATGTAGTAGAGCCTGTTATATTCGAACTGAGAAAGATTTTGGAGTCAAAGAGAATGAATATCATCAACGAAGTGCCAGATGATTTTACTTTTCCTGCTGACCCTAATCTGATGAGAGTGGTATATGAGAATTTGATTGGAAATGCAATTAAATACGGCAAAGAGGGAGGAAATATAAAAATTACTACTCAAAAGAAAGATGGTAAAATAGTACTAACGGTATGGAACGATGGTGAGCCAATAGACCAGTCGGTACTTCCCACCCTATTCCATAAGTTTCGTAGGTACGATACAAAATCTGCCGGTAGCAGAAAAGGAGCGGGTTTAGGACTATTTATAGTAAAAAGAATTATTGAAATACACGGAGGAAAAATTTCTGTAGAATCAAGTGCGGAAAAGGGAACTTCTTTTATTATTGAGATACCTTCGAACTAAATTGTCTTCGAATAATGTTCAATGCACCTCCTGCCTTATACCATTCAATTTGCGTTTGATTGTAAGAATGATTTGCAAGTATTTCTTCCACGGTACCATCTGAGTGATGAAGAATTACTTTAAGTGGCACACCGGGAGAGAAATTGTCTATGCCTACAATGTCTACTATATCATCTTCCCTGATTTTATCATAGTCCTCTGGGTTTGCGAATGTGAGTGCTAAAATCCCTTGCTTCTTGAGATTAGTTTCGTGAATACGTGCAAAACTCTTAACTAATATAGCCTTAACACCCAAATACCTTGGCTCCATTGCCGCGTGCTCTCTTGAAGAGCCCTCACCGTAGTTTTCATCTCCCACTACTATTGTACCTATTCCTTTCTCTTTGTAAAACTTCTGGACTTTTGACGCTTCTCCATATTCCCCAGTAATAAGATTTTTTACCTTATTAACCTCATTTGTAAATGCATTTAATGCCCCCATAAAACAATTATCGGAAATCTTTTCAAGATGTCCTCTATATTTAAGCCACGGTCCCGCAGGAGAAATATGGTCTGTAGTGCATTTCCCTTTGATTTTTAACAGTACCCTTAAAGAATATAGATTCCCTTCATTTGGAGGAAATGGCTCTAATAATTGAAGCCTTTGAGAACTCGGATTTATTATGACTTGAACATTACTACCATCTTCTAACGGTGCAACATATCCGAGGTCGCTACAAACAAAGCCTTTTTCTGGGAATTCTATGCCCACTGGAGGCTCTAATTTTACTTCCTTCCCTTCTTCGTTTATTAAGTTGTCCGTTATAGGATTAAATGTGAGTTTCCCGCTTATAACAAAGGCGGTGACTATTTCCGGCGAGGCAACAAATGCGTGGGTTTTGGGATTTCCATCATTTCTCTTCGCAAAGTTGCGATTAAAAGATGTAACTATTGTGTTAGGTTCGTCATTAGGGCCATATCTATGCCTTGCCCATTGACCTATACACGGACCACACGCATTTGCCATTATTTTCCCTCCAATATTTTCAAAATCCTTTATTATCCCATCTCTCTCAAGGGTTTCTCGTATTTGTTCTGACCCCGGCGTAATTATAAATTCAGATTTTACTTTTAACTTTTTACTTAATGCTTGTCTTGCTACAGATGCTGAGCGAGTTAAGTCTTCGTAAGATGAGTTTGTGCACGAACCTATTAACCCTACTTCAACATTTTCAGGCCAGGAGTTTTCAATAACTTTGTACTTAAGGTGAGATATAGGCGTGGCTAAATCAGGAGTGAAAGGACCATTTACATAAGGTTCCAGTTCTGATAGGTTAATTTCTATTACCTTATCAAAGAATTTTTCTGGGTTTTCTACCACTTCAATATCAGGAGCAAGATAGTCCTTTATTTTTTCGCAAAGTTCCGCAACTTTTTCTCTGCCGGTCATAATTAAGTAATTTTTTATTCTTTCATCATACGGAAATATAGAGGAAGTCGCTCCTAATTCTGCACCCATGTTACATATAGTTGCTTTGCCGGTGCAGGAAATAGATAATGTTCCCTCTCCGAAATATTCTACTATATAGCCTGTTCCTCCTTTTACTGTTAGAATTCCAAGGAGTTTTAATATTACATCCTTTGGTGAAGCCCAACCTGAAAGCGAGCCGATTAGTTTTACTCCCAGAATTTTTGGAAACTTTAATTCCCACGGTAATCCTACCATCACATCTACAGCATCAGCACCGCCCACACCTATGCCCAACATACCTGCTCCCCCAGAGTTAGGGGTATGTGAGTCGGTTCCAATTAGCATTCCACCAGGAAAAGCATAATTTTCAAGAATTACCTGATGAATAATTCCTGCCCCTGGTTTCCAGAATCCTATACCGTATTTTTGCGATGCGCTGAGTAAAAAATCATAAACCTCTTTATTTGTTTGCAATGCCTTTTCTAAATCATCTTTGGCACCTCTTTCTGCCAATATGAGGTGGTCGCAATGGACGGTTGTAGGCACTGCTACTTTCGGCATTCCTGCTTGCATAAATTGAAGGATTGCCATCTGGGCAGTGGCATCTTGCATAGCCACTCGGTCTGGATAAAATTCTACATACTCTTCTCCTCTTTTTATATCCCTTATATACTTTTCGTCTGCTAAATGAGCATAGAGTATTTTCTCTGCAAAAGTTAGAGGCTTATTTAACTTCTCTTTAACCTCTCTTACTTTATCTTGAAACTCTGTGAGAACTTTTTGAATTAACTCAAAATCAAATAGCATTTCTCTTCTCCTCTTATAATCATTGATGGAAAAGAACAAAATACAAATAAAGGATGAAAATTATACTTAATATTGTTACCCGTTTGCGATTAAGTACAAAACTTCTTCTGAAAAAAGATTAGGTAGAATTTTGGTTTCTCCATTTTTTGTCAAAGGAACTTCTTTAAGAATTTTAATCCCAAGGGATTTGCAGAGATTCCTAAAATCTTTAAGGGTGAGAAAGTGCCTATTGGGGGAATCATACCATGTATATGGTAAATTTTCAGTTACCGGTGATATGCCCTTTAGCAGAAGTTGGGTCCGAACTCTCCAATGCCCAAAGTTTGGGAAACTTACGATACACTTTTTTCCTATTCTTGTAATTTCTTTTAAGATGAGGGCAGGTTTTTTCACTACTTGCAAAGTCATGCTTAATATTACATAATCAAAACACTTCTCCGGCAACTCAGATAAGCCTTCGTCAATATCTGCCTGAACTACAGGTAGTCCACAATTTACCGCACTGATAATATAATCCTCATTAATTTCTATGCCTAACCCTTTAACTTGCTTTTCTCTTTCTAATCTGCACAGAAGTGACCCCGTTCCACATCCTAAATCAAGGACTTTAGAATTTGGCTCAATCAAGTCTACGATAAGGTCGAAATCTATACGTTTACTTGAGAAAATGCTATTTGGAATTACAATTCTGGGTCCTGCTATTATTTCTTTTTCTGGGGCATAACAATGGGGACAAATTCTACCCGGCGTATAAGTATGTTTTATAAATCCACTTACAAGTTGAGACATTTTCTCATAGTCAATTAAAAATGAATCGTGTCCATATGGAGAGTTTATATTGCAATAACTTACATTCTTACCCTGTCTTGCTAACGCAAAGGCTAACTTCTTAGATTCTCGAGGGGGATATAACCAGTCTGATGTAAATGAGATGACCAAAACCTTGGCTTTTACATTTTTTAGTGCCTCATCGAGATTTGCATAACCTCTCGATATATCGAAATAATCGATAGCCTTTGTTATATAGAGATATGAATTAGCATCAAACCTATTAACGAACTTCTCACCTTGATATTCGAGGTAACTCTCTACGGAAAATTCCTTATCTACCGAATATTTAAAATTACTTTCATTTTGTAGCCTTCTTCCAAACTTTTGCTTCATTGAATCTTCTGATAAGTATGTTATGTGCGATAGCATTCTGGCTACCGCTAAACCATTTGCTGGCTGGGCAGTATCATAATAATTGCCTGATGAGAATTTGGGGTCAGAGAAGATAGCATGCCTTCCTACAGCGTGGAATGCTATTTGTTGTGCATCACTTTTGGGTGGTGCAGAAATTACTACAGCGGATTTAATTAAATCAGGGAAATTTACTGCCCATTCGAGTGCTTGCATTCCACCCATCGAGCCACCAATTACACATAGCCATTGAGAAATTTTTAGATGTTTCATCAATTCAATTTGGGCTCTTACCATGTCCCTGATAGTTACAAATGGGAAATCGAGCCCATAAGGTTTGCCTGTTTTGGGGTTAATTGAGCCTGGACCGGTGGAACCCGAACATCCTCCAATTACATTAGAACATACTACAAAATATTTATTAGTATCTAAGGCTTTTCCAGGGCCTATCATTGGGTCCCACCAGCCGGGTTTACTATCAGACTCGCTGTGGAATCCAGCAGCGTGGGCACTACCCGACAAAGCGTGACATACCAAAATAGCATTATCCCGTTCAGGAGTAAGAACCCCATAAGTTTCATATGCGATTGTGACCGGGCTAAGTTCTTCTCCACTTTCAAGCACAAATTTATCTGGTGGTATTGCAAAAGTAAAATATTCAGTTTTGACTATCCCTACACTTCCATTTGCCTTAATATCCACAATGGACATAGTGTATAACCCCTTTATTCTTGGGACTTGTTTAGTGCCTGGTCAAGGTCCTCTAAAATATCCTCAATATCTTCTAAACCTACAGATAGCCTTATAAAATCTGGAGTAACCCCTGCTTTCTTCTGCTCCTCAGGTGATAATTGCTGGTGAGTAGTACTAGCAGGATGTATAACAAGTGTTTTTGCATCAAGCACATTCGCTAAGTGAGAAACAAGCCTTAAGTTATCTATGAACTTTTTAGCCGAACTTAAATCACCTTTTATCCCAAACCCTACTATTGCTCCTTGACCGTGCGGCAGATATTTCTGCGCTCTTTCATAGTCAGGATGTGAGGGTAATCCTGGATAGTTAACCCATTTTACTGCTTTATGATTTTCCAAAAATTGAGCCACCTTGAGAGCGTTTTCGCAGTGCCTTGGTACTCTTAGATGAATGGTTTCCAACCCTTGTAGAAGCAAAAATGCATTAAAAGGTGAAAGACATGGTCCCATATCACGCAATAGGGTAACTCTTGCTTTCATAATATAACTAATATTTCCTAACGGTTTGAAAACATCATTAAAAACAAGCCCGTGATAACTTGGATGAGGTTGAGTAAATTCTGGGAATTTGCCATTATCCCAATCAAATTTGCCACTGTCTACAATGATTCCTCCTAAAGATGTTCCATGTCCACCTATTACTTTGGTTGCACTGTGCACAACAATATCTGCACCGTAATCGATAGGTCTAAATAATATAGGTGAAGTAACAGTGTTGTCTACGATGAACGGGATTCCGTGGTCATGGGCTATCTTAGCGATAGCCTCAAAGTCAACTACATCATTTGCAGGATTTCCTATACTTTCTACGTATAGAAATCTTGTTTTCTCATCGATTACTTTTGCAAAGTTTTCTGGATCTCTTGCGTCAACAAATCTTGCTTCAATTCCTAACTCTGCTAATGTATGAGCAAAGAGATTGTATGTTCCACCATATAAAGTGCTGGATGAAACAAAATTTTGTCCAGCATGTGTAATATTCAGCACTGCCAAAGTTATTGCTGCAGAACCAGAAGACAAAGCAAGTGCACCTACACCCCCTTCCAATTCTGCCACCCTCTTCTCGAGTACTTCCACAGTAGGATTCATTATTCTACTGTAAATATTACCGAATTCTTGGAGTGCAAAAAGTCTTCCTGCGTGGTCACTGTCCTTAAATACGTATGAAGTAGTTTGATATATAGGAACTGCTCTTGCTCCTGTCGTAGGGTCAGGAACTTGCCCCCCGTGAAGTGCTATTGTTCCCTGCCTGTAAGTCTTCTTGGTCATAGTTGTTCTCCTCTAATTTATGTTGTAAGTTTACACTCCATTAAATAGCGACGTGGATAAATATCTTTCACCTGAATCTGGTAATATTACTACTATAGTTTTGTCTTTATATTCTTCCTTGAAAGCCAATCTAAGTGCTACTGCCATTGCCGCACCAGAACTAATACCTGCTATAATGCCTTCTTCTTTTGCTAATCTCCTTGCAGTTTCAAATGCTTCTTCCTCAGTCACGGTTTCAATCTTATCTACGAGGGATAAATCTAAAACATCAGGTACAAACCCCGCTCCTATACCTTGAATCTTATGAGGTCCCGGCTTCCCACCTGATAGTACAGGTGAATTAGCAGGCTCTACACCGATACTCTCTATCTTCTTACCGCATACATTTTTTATATACCTGCTTACTCCAGTTATTGTCCCACCAGTACCTATCCCGGCGACCAAAACATCTATTGTCCCATCTGTATCGTTCCAAATCTCCGGTCCAGTTGTTCTGAAATGAATCTAAGGATTTGCAGGGTTCTTGAATTGTTGAGGCATATAATAGTCGGGATTTTCGTTTGCTATCCGTTCTGCTTCTTCTACCGCTCCACGCATTCCTTTTTCTCCCGGAGTAAGTATTAATTCCGCTCCAAATGCCTTCAATAGTGCTCTTCTTTCTAAACTCATAGTTTCAGGCATAGTTAGAATTAGTTTGTATCCTCTTGCCGCAGATACGAAAGCAAGTGCAATCCCCGTATTCCCAGAAGTGGGTTCTATTATTGTGCCTCCTGGCTTGAGTAACCCCTTTTCCTCTGCATCCCAAATCATCGCCGCACCTATCCTGCATTTCACTGAATATGCAGGATTCCTACCTTCTATCTTGGCAAAAATTTTGGTAGTTTTTGCACCTCTGCAAAGTTTGTTAATTTGTATAAGAGGGGTGTTACCAATTGAATAACTGTTGTCTTTATATACTCTCATTATAATTCTCCTTATAGTTAGGGTTAATATAATTAATGAGTAAATAGTGGATTTATAAAGGCAGGATAGATTAACAACACATTTGGTAGGTACATCGAGATGAAAAGAACGAAGAAGGGCAGATAAACATTATCATTAATATTGGAATTGGGTATTTTATTTCTATACCTAATAATTCCATAATAAATTAATCCTACTTTACTTTATCATAAAATAACAGCGTACTTCAATTATTTATTTCCTTAATTTTTAAATTTGCAATATTATTACAATTTGTGCTACTGTTTTATTGTCAGTTGAATATCTCAAGGGGGTTATTGGTTAGGGATGTACTAACACTCCTGTGGTCGGGGAAGCTTACCTATAGTAGGAATTCCTTCCAGTGGAGTTAGGGTACAGGCCAGTAACTTTCCTGAGATGACTAAAAGTGTGTTTTAGGAGAGTGTAAAGTGAACATCTTCGTAGGAAACTTGCCGTATTCTTCAACAGAACAGCAGTTAGAAGAACTCTTTTCGAGATACGGCACGGTCGAGTCAGCGCGAATTATTTCAGACCGTAACACGCGCAGGTCCAGAGGCTTCGGTTTTGTCGAAATGCCAAATGATGATGAGGCTCGGAACGCTATTGAGGCCCTGAATGGAACAGAATTCGGTGGTAGAGAGTTGCGAGTGAATGAAGCGAAACCAAAAGAGGATTACGCACCGAGAAGACCAAGAGGCAACCGAAATAGATTTAGATAAATCTTCGGTACCATAATTGGGCAAAAATGTTCGGGCGAGGTATTCACTACCTCGCCCGACTTGTTTTTTTATAACCCTACCGAAATTTATTATTGTGGAGGATGATTCAACCCCCTTGGCTCCCCAGGCTTATATGCCTCTTTTATGTTGGGCTTTAGGTCTTCAAAGTCGAAGTGGACCTTTCTTGTTTTCCTCTCAGCAAACAGATATGCCTGGTCAGCATAATGCGGAGAATTTTCATCCTGAGTGGCACTTCCAAATTGATGAATGGCAGTAGAGTGTACTTTCCCTTCTTTATCCCAAGTAACAAGAAGCACATAGGAGTCACCTGCTCTACCTTCGAGGTATTTACCTGTCCATTCACCATATACACAATAGAGTAAATCAGGACCTCCTCCTAATCCTATATTAACTTTGCCTCTTACGAGTCTATTAACTTCTTTCCAAGGCACTCCAACTTCCCCGTATACACTTTTGAGTAAATGTGCTTTTTCACTAAAAGTTTTAAACAAATCTGGTACTGGTCTATTAAGTAATTCTGCCCTGACTACAGGTTCCAGAGTCAGCACTGCTATTGCTGTAGATTTGTTATCAGGGTCTGCACATAAGTCCCAGTTTCTTAAAACTTCAACTGCCTCTCTGTCAATATCATCTTGAGGTTGGAATTCAGCCAAAATTTTATTTACATATTTCTTTACAATGGAATTTTCCGAATACTTCCAGTCAAATTTGTATTGGTAAAATTCTTCCTCTGTGATGGACTCATCTGCTCCGAGAAGTTCAAGAAGTCTCAAAGCCCTATTCGTCATAAGTGCGGGAGGTTCAATTCCAAATGTGGGGGAATATTCCTCAGGTTTTGGATTTTCATCACCAATAGTAGTTCTAAACGGAGAAGAATTACAATTTTGTATAAAACCGGATTTGGGATTTTTAACCTGGGGAAGTTTTTCAAAGGGTAAGTATTCGGTCCATAAAGTTTCTGATGTATTCCCTGGTACAATCCCATTCCAATCGTACTTTTCAGACCTTATGGGTAATAGAGCATTGTAAATGTACCATATATTTCCTTGGTAGTCTGCATAGCCAACATTAAAAGATGGTATTGCCCTCATACGCATTGCTTCTTCAAATTCCTGAATATTTTTTGCTTTGCCCATCTTATACCATTGCTCTACTTGTCTTATGTCTCCGTAGCCTGCATACCTTATTGCATACACTCCGTGTGCTCTTCTAATAGCAGGCCCGTATACGCACTTTAACACCTCGCGTGGCAACCGTATTGCCCACTTGTCGGATATTTTAATATGAAACTCTATCACTTCTCTCTCAAAATCTTTCCATTCTCCATCAAAGAGATATTGATTAGGATTATCAGGGTTTATAGTAAGTTCGTATAAATCAACCAAGTCAGGCATGTTTACTGTGTGAGCCCATCCTAAATATCTATTATGACCATGTAGGACGACTGGAGAGCCGGGAAATATTCCTCCCGTAATATCAAGCCCCTCTTCACTTTTCAACCTCACCTCATACCATGCCACAGGACCCGTCCATGGCTGGTGAGAATTCACATCTAAAAAAGTTGACCCATCCGCACTTCTTAATGGGCTTATGGCAAATGTATTTGACCCTAATATAAGTTCATCTAAAAAATAGCGCGGTTCTAAATGTTCATCATTATGGGCTAAAAACCTTGGTCGGGTTATTTTTGGTTTAACCCTTGATTTAATCAAGGGCTCAATATATCTGTTTAGCCCAAAAAATAGTGGCGCTTTTAGAACAAACCCCGCTACTATGTCTTTTCCTGTGGCAGGAAATACATCCCACCTTCTTACCTCTGAGGGATGAGTGCCTGCATAATGATTTACCCCTTCTGCTGCCGCTTCACAAATTGCTCTTACCTCCGGACTTAAATCAGTTTCGTATTTTGAATTCACTATATCCCATACTTGTAGAAATTCAAGCATATAGTCAAAAACAAAACCTTGGAATGAATTTTCCAACCCACTTTTACCTCGAATTAATATTTGTCCTTCTTGAATGGTTTTGAAGTCGTCTTCACAATGAGCATACGCTAGACCATATGCTACATCCACATCTCTCTTCCCATATATATGAGGTATACCCCACTCATCTCTGTAAATCACCACATCATATTTCCCTTCAGGTGGTATAAGCGAATTTAAATCTGGGAGAGTTTGAGGTTTTATCTTTTCACACGCAGGAAATAGTACTATTGATAATGAAACTGCTAAAATTAGTAAAAACACCTTTGATTCAATTAGCGTTTTCATTTGTATCTCCTTCTCCTCGTTTTTGTTTTGATAAAAAAGACTTGTTTTGTGAAATATTAGTTTCGAGTTTGTAGGATTATTCTAAAAAGATAATGGGTTAATAGTAGGATTTTTTGAGAGAGGAAGTTATTAGAAATTATTCTTTAGAGAAAGGAAGCCATAGTTTAAGTTTTTGTTTCAAAGATAGGTGGGCACCCTCAAAGTTAGCATTGGTAGTTATTGCTCCCTCCAATCTTGCGTTTGAAAGAAAAGCCATAGATAGATTTGCGCCCATTAGATTTGCCTCACGTAAGTCTGCCTCCTGTAAATTCGCCATATATAAATCAGCCTCACTTAGGTATGCATTGCGGAATATCGCTTTAGAAAGGTCTGCCCCTCTGAAACTCGCTCGAAATAGGTTTGCTCCTGAGAAATCTATTCCCTTTAACATTTTATTGGAAAAGTCCACTTCATTCAATATAGCATTGTTAAACTTAACTCCGTCTAACAAAGTGTCTATAAACTTAGCGGTTGTTAAATCCGCATGGTCAAAGGTGGCATCTCGTAAATCGCATTTAATAAATGTCGCTGAATGTAAATATGCCTTGTCAAAATTTGCTCTTCGTAAGTCTACCTCTGTAAATACTGCCTGTCGTAAATCAGAATTAGAAAGGTTTATACCAGGTATTGCTAATTTGGAAAGTCTTAATCCACTTAAGTCAGGCGAAATAGTAGGGTCTGTTGATTTCCATTGATTCCACGCTTGCACACCCATCTTAAATATTTTTAAGTGTTCTGTATATGCCATAAACCTATTTTCTTATAATATTTGCGTTTATAATTATACATAATGCTGTTCTAAATAAAAAATCTATTAAAAATTAAAGTTAATTCAAATTGCAAATGAATTATAATCTTGGTTCAGTAAATTTTAGATTTTAGAAAGAATTCTTTGTGAGTGAATGTAAATATTCTCTTTACACTAAACAGGAATAATAATTGGATAGTCCGACTCACTCATTAATTCAGGTGGCTCACAATTTGTTTCAATAGTATAGGGTTTATTTTCTTCCGCTGATTTAATAATTTTCTCCATTACTTCTACAATATGGAAGCCGATTTCGCCACTTGTTCTAAATTTTCTATTTCTTGCTATACCTTCTACCATTTCTGCTATGCCAATACCTCTGAAATTTTCAAATATATCATAATAAGATGGGAATTCCCACCATTTCTTCGCGTATTTGTTATAGTATTGAATCTTTCCCGAGAAACAGTTCGGGTCAGGTAGCGAAAGAGTCCCAGTCTCACCATAAATTTCAATATATGGCAGGTTATGACCTAAAGTATCGAAACTCATTATCATTGTACATATCACATTATTATGAAATTTTAATAAAGCAGTTATGTAAGTTAACACCTCTACCTCTATAACATCGCCAAACCTTTCTTTAGATGTAATTAATCTCTTCTCATAACTTTTCTTTCCATACCCAACCACTTCTTTTATGGGACCCAATAAAAATACAAGAACTGTTAAATAATATGGCCCCATATCAAATAATGGTCCACCCCCTGCTTTATAGTAGAATTCAGGTGAGGGATGCCAGGATTCATGTCCGCTACACAGCATAAAGGCTGTTGCTGAGATAGGCTTTCCAATCCATCCACCTGTGATAATCTTCTTTGCAGTTTGCCAAGACGAACCTAAAAATGTATCTGGTGCACATCCTATAGCCACATTGTTTTGTTTTGCTTTTTCTACTAATAGTTGTGCCTCAGAAAAGTTGAGTGCCAATGGCTTCTCACTATATATATGTTTTCCGCTTTCTATTGCCCTCATAGAAACTTCAAAATGGGAGGAAGGATTTGTAAGATTTATAACTAAATTTATACTCTCGTCTTGGAGTATCTCATTATATGGTTTGGGTATTAAATTAAACTTTTCCGCTTTTTCATTTGCTTTATCAGGGATTAAATCCGAGCAATATTTCAAGTCTATTATTGGAAATCTGAGGAGGTTCTTGATATAAGTTTCAGAAATGTTCCCGCACCCTACGATTGCACAAGATATTTTAGTACTGCTGACCATATTTCATTGAGATTTTTATGTTTTCATTTATTTTTCACAAATATATACATGGCACGGTGGAAAATTCTTTAATATTATTGGAGACCTTGTGCATTTTCCATTAAATTTTTGGGGCAATTTCCCCTTAAAAAAACGCCTACCCGAAGGTATTAATGGGCTAAAGCAATAAGCAAAAGTTAGAAACTTGCCTCCTTTTCTCAAACACTCATAAGTAGCATTTAATAACTTGTCTTGAAGTTCATCTTCAAATCTCGTCCACGGAAGGCCTGAAATTATAATATCGCAATGGTCGTACCCATTCTCTTTCAAATACTTCATTGTATTTTCTGCAGAATCATGAACCACATATACATTTGGACACCTCTTTTTAGTCGCTTCTACAAAAGATGGATTTATTTCTATTGCCATAAAAAAACTATCAGGCCTCCTCTTTCTTTCTATTGCCTCAGTAAAAACACCAGTGCCCGGCCCAAATTCCACAATTACATTTGCTTTTCCTAAATCAGCCATATCAGTTATGGCTTCTGCAAGTGCTCTGCTACTCGGAGCAATGGCACCAGTGGTTTTGTTAGCACGAAATATCTCTACAAGAAAGGTTACAAATGACATATTTACCTCCTTACTTAAGGTTGTTGACTTTTGGGTTTCTATATGATAATATATTTAAAGGTTGTTGACTTTTGGGTTTCTATATGATAATATATTTACAAGAGAAAGTTGAATGTGTATTGCTTCAAAAAATGATAGTGAATTATAAAAAAATATGTGTAGTTATTCTAAATCTGGCATTAGGCGCAAGTTTTTTAGTTTCCGCGTCCCCTTCCACAAATTTAGATTTGAACAATGACGGCGTTGTTGATGTATTGGATGTTCAATATCTCGTCAAAGTCATATCACACGAAAATAATGCTGAAGTTCTACCTGACCTGAATAACGATGGAATCACTGATATAAGAGATTTGCAAATTTTATTAAATAATGTAGGCAAAAAGGTCTTTAAAGGTGAGAGGTCATCAGATTTTATTTACAATCCTACCAATTTAATTTGCTTAATTAAAGAAAACACAGTAAGTAATAAATTAGTAAATCAAGCAGAAGAGTTTTCTGATATATCTCTGAACAAAGATTATTATAGTAGTCAAGATAGTTTCCTCCCTAAATATTTTTTCTCTCAGAGAAAAATTAGAGGCTCATTAAAACTTGCTCTCCATATCTCTTCTAATTCCCCACCTT
>CAZZMK010000194.1:0-6362 GCA_964655185.1 uncultured Nitrospirales bacterium
GAATTACAACATTAGTATACCACAAGGCAAGTATACTATAGTCATTCAAGTTTGATTACTTTTCTCGTCTTATTAGATTAAAATTCAAAGTTTAATTTTTTCCCTATGGGTGCATTTTAATATCCACCGAAGTTTTCGAGAGTAGTAAGTGTGTCAGAACATTTCAAAATTTTTTGGAACTCTCAATGAATAAGAAAGATAGCGGGAGGGAGTGCAAAAAGCGGGATATATTAATAGAGCAATTTGTAAGGGTTCTATTGTTTGTTTGAGGTAATGGGTAAATTACCTTGGTATCAAATAGTAGCAAAGGCTAAGGCAAATTATTTTTCCGTATCAGGAGAACTTCTATGGACAAAAAGGAAGGTGGCTTATTGAATTGGATGAAAGGGTTGTTAAGCAGGAGGGGCAAAAGAAGGGAACAGAAGATTAAGCGATTAACAAAACAGATAGGAGTAATAGAAGGTGATAATTCTGGCAGTATAAATCTATTTGCTCCCTTGCCTGATGACACTCCTTTCATTATGTTAGAGGTTTACAGATATTTGAGGGATAATATGCCGGACCTTTCAGATGCAGTGTGGACGTGGAAGAAATTATGTAATACAGGATTTAGTCTGATTTTTGACAAAACGACGAGTGAATATGTGAGGGAACAGGCACGAAGAGCAATTTCTAACCTCGATAATAGAGTCAATAGCGGTAATGGTGGTATGGCAGAACTACTCGATATTTTGTACGCTTCGCTATTTACATATGGTTCGGCAGGGTTGGAGATAGTGTTTGAGCCCGACGCGAGTTTTATATACGATGTAGTGCCTGTTGATGTATGGACCATAAGATTCGCTTGGGAGGGTGGCAAGTGGCAAGCATATCAAGTTCACCCTGATGGGAATGTGCGATTGCCAGCAGAACGGTTTATGTATTTTGCACTGGACAGAGACGGCACAAATCCTTATGGGAGGTCAATATTACGGTCATTGCCAGGCGTAATCCGAATTCAGCAAAGACTAATGGATGATATGGCTCGCGCAATGCACAATGCCGGTTGGGCTCGGATGCACATACAGTATAAGCCAGCGGAAAGGCTCTCAGGTGAAACTGAGGAAGAGTACCAGCAAAGAATGGAAGGCTACTTAGAGCAACTGAAGAAAGAGTTGAGCGGATTAACCGTTGACCAGAACATAATTACATTCGACAATATCGATGTAAATGTAGTTCAGGGCTCGCAGAGATTCCCCGCTTACTACGAAACGCAGAGGGCAATAGAAGAACAGATAATCACAGGCACACATCTAATGCCAATCCTACTTGGTAGGAATTACGGCACTACGGAAACATACGGTACGGTGCAATACGAAATCATAAACAGGCAAATTGATACCATCAACTCAAAGATAGCAAAAGGGCTCGAGCAAATTTACAATCTTGAACTCGCATTAGAGGGGATAAATACCAGCGTTCGGGTTGAGGCACGGTCTAACAGAAGTTCGGAAGTATTGAAACAAACCTATGCGGAGACAAATAGGCTCAATCTATTGCTGAAGATGATGGAATCAGGTGTAATCACCCGCGAAGAACTGAGAGAGGAGATAAGTAAATCTCAATTAATAAAATCTGCCCAAAAATAAATCGAAAAGAGGAGGCTATACTATGGATTTACTTGAACGCATTTGCTACGGTGAAAGATTCGGTGCGGTATACACACAGGATAGTACAGCAGAAACTCCTGAGAAACCTGCCAATGATGAGGAGGATGTAAACAAATTCTCGTTAAGGAGGCTTTCCTCTGAAGAATATGTTATTTTCACACTCGATTTATGCCACAACCAGTTAGATAGACATTTCAGTAAATTTCCGAATGAGGAACTGGAGAAGATTAACAAACTCGTACCCGGCAGACCATTGATGGAAAGACACGATTTAAGAGGAAGCCTTCCAAGAGGGGTGTTTTTTAAGTCTTGTTTAGCGGTAGACAATGAGAAAATCTATGTTCGCCCGAAAGTTTATGTGTTGAGGTTAGAAGAAAACAAGAGTTTCATAGCAAATATTGAAGGAGGAATATATAGAGAAACATCTATCGGTTTCACATTTACTCTACCTGAATGTTCCATCTGTAGTAAAGACATCAGAAAGTGCGTTCACATTCCCGGCAAGAAATACGATAGCGAATTATGCTTTTATTGGTTGAGAGATGTTCAGGAGGTGCTCGAGGGGTCAGTAGTAGCCTGTGGATCACAGGGAACGGGATTTGTGAGAGACTACAGAAACTCTGTAATAGCGGGATTGGGTGAGAAGTGGGACATCATATACTCCCTCAATAATTTCAAAAAAACACCTTGGCTTGAGAATGATTAGACCAAGTTTACTTAAAAAATGAAATATAGGAGGACTGTTATGAGAAGGCTATCAAACATAGGCTTAATGAAAAATAGCAGGTACGACTCCTTCTCAATCCTATGTGAAGATGTCGAGGAATTGAAGGAGCGTGTATCAAAGTTAGAACAGTCGCTTATAAGAGGGCTATGGCTATTGACCGCTAATCTTTTAGGTGTGATTTTTTCATTAGTCCAACAGGTTGTGTTCAATAGGTAAAAATGAAGGGAGGTAGCAATGATATACAAATTTAAGATAAATCCTAATGAAGATTTAGAACGATGCACAATCATCAGTAGCGGACAATATATAATTCATGCATATACCAAACATAGCGATAAATACCTCGACTTGAGGTTAAACTGTGGCGATTATCTTTCCGGGTGGAGGATATACGGATATGGAGAGTTAGCCTGCGAGATGTGGGGTGAGCCAAAACTGCCTCACAATCCTGGTGTTCTTGAAGATAGCAATTTTACCTGTATCGACCGTGGTATCTTCAAATGGTATGCAAACTCTGAGAAGGATTGGCTACTCGAACTCGAAAGTGAATCGGGGCAAACAAAGGTATACACAGTGGAAAGGCATTGGGGGCTACCCGCAAACATCCAGTCTGCAATAATCACTCTTACAGAAGAGAAAGGCTATTCACCCGAAGAAGTCCTAACCCTACTAAATGAAGGCTTACAAGCAAGAGAATGGGTAATAACCAAAATTTGCGGAATAGGAAAATACATTGAGGGCGAGGCGTTTTGCGAACAAGCCTGGCGAGATGTCCTAAAAAAGAGGTCTTTCCACGAACTCAGAGAATGTCTAACTTCTTGGCAAAAACGATTACATCCAGATGGTTCTTCTATTCGCTTAACCAAGCCATCCAAACTAAATGAAGTCTCTGGCGAAGACACTGAGACTCTCAACAAACTATTGCAACTTGTCGGGGGAAGATAACTTTGTGCCTTCCTTCGATATGGATAAAACTTAACTCTAAAAAGAGGAGGTAGAACTATGGCATTTGGAGATGTCGGAGGCTCTTACACAGAACTTATCATCACCTGTTGCACACCTGATTCAGGTGCGGTAAACATTCGTAAAGGCGATGCGGTAAAGATAGTCGGAAACTATGTTGTCACAAACGTAATGAGCAATGACGACCCTATCTTCGGTCAGGCTATGTGCGATTGTGCAGAACTGGATTCCCCGATACCAATAAAGGTACGAGGGATATCCATATTCAAGTATGAAGGCACTGCACCGCTAATAGACGGCGTAAAAGGGGTAGCAGGCTCCGTAGTAGCAGGTCGGGTTAAAACTCCAACTACAGGCAACGGAACCGGCAGAGTAGTAAAAGTGGACCCTGCAAACACACTCGTGCACGTGTTGCTTTGAGAAACTCATCAAGCCAAAAACAATAAACACAAAATTGGGAGGTTAAAATTATGCCAGGATTAAACACAAAACTTACCGAGCAAATACAGTTTCTATCTCAACCTCGAGAGAAATTGCTCGGACTAAAAGGTAGAGACCTATACGAAACACTTGGCAACCTCGGATTGACACATACGCAATATTTTAAGGCTGTCGGAACAAGCATAGAGGAATACTGTGCAAAAGAGTTCGGAATAGACCTGCACAGAATCACTGTAGAGCGGTTCTTCCAGAGTGACCCCAACGCAAAGTGGCTTTTCCCCGATATGGTCAGAGAGGCGGTTATAGAAGGGATGCGGAGCAAGCCCGTGTATCCACAACTGATAATCCGCGACGAGCAAATAGACAGTGCAGTCTACGATGTCCCATATGTTCAAGAATCCGAGGAAGAAGAGGAACTCAGGCTCGTTACGGAAGGCTCTGCTATACCGGAATCTGAAATTACTTACGGCGACAGAGTCATAAGGCTCGATAAACTCGGCAGAGGTGTAATAGCGTCTTATGAGGTTATCCGACGGATGTCCGTAGATATGTTAAGAGTGCATCTCAGACGGATAGGAGAATGCCTTGGTAGAAATTTGGACAAAAGGCTCGCCCTAATCCTTGTATACGGCGATACATCAGGCACCACTGCACCAGATGTGTTAAACACGCAGACTGCCGGCAGTTGGTCATACAGCGACTTAATCAAGGCTTTCCTCCACCTCACTACTAAGAACTTCTTTACCCCTACACATCTGGTGGCTAATGCCTCTACAATGGAAGCAATATTATCACTACCACAAATAGCGGACACTGGGATGTTCGATTTTGTGCGAACCGGAAACCTACCAACACCACTCGGAGTAAGATTAGTGCCAATGGCTGACCATCCGCCTAATTGCTTCACATTGCTGGACAGCAGATATGCCGTGCAGAAACTCACCGAACAAGACCTACTCGTGGAAAGCGACAGACTAATTAGTCAGCAATGGGATAGGACATACATAACCGTAGTAACTGACTTTGCAATTATCTACCGCAAAGCCCGCGTAGTTGTCAATGCAGAGTGGAGTTAACCTTAACCAAGCGGAAGCATAAACAGTCGGAGAGGAAGAACTTTTCTTCCTCTCCACAAAGAAGAAGGAGGAGGACACAATATGGTGACGGTGAGCGATGTTAGAAATAAATTCGGCTGGACTGAAGAGATACTACCGACCACATACATCACCGCAGGCATCGAAACCGCAAATATACTCGTGAAGGCTTGCCTTGCAGAGGAATACAAAGAAGCAACAAACATACCTGCAATAAATGACGGGGAAATTATGGTGGCGGGAGCACTTGTGTTAAGACTCTACGCCACTGGGAAAATGCCCGAACTTGCTGACACATCACAAACTGAGTCTTCCTCTGCAACCATAACAAAAATAATGGAGATGATGGTGAGACTGGCGGAGATGCTCGAAAAGGAGGGATGGCAACTCATCGCACCATATTGCAAACCGTCGGCAAGTTCGGGCTCAATAGCAAAAACCACAAACCCATATGAAACCACTTAACACAAATCCCAGAGGAGACACCGACCAATGAAAGGCAGAAACAACCTAAGACTGGCAGTAGAAATGAATGGTAAATGGATAATCACAAACTTTACCCTGCGAGAGTTTGAAAACTCTAAAGGCTGGGCTATGGTGCATAGTTCCGTAGTCACATCATTACAATCTTTGAGGACAGCACTATCCAAAATAGTCGGTGAAGAGGTAGAGATAATCATTACCGACTCTACCCGAACAGAGGAGGAAAACCTGCGATTAGGAAAAACTTACGGCTGGATAGAGGAAGGAGGAAAAGTATCTAAAGATTCACGCCACTTAGACAAGTATGGTGGAATTGCAGTTGACTTCTACGCAAGGACTAAAGCAAATAGGACAATTATCCCGAGTAAATTGGTAGGCGAGGTTGCAACAAAGTTTTTCGACTTTGTCAAAAGCGACTACGAAGACGGACACACTCACGCCGATAATAGAAACCAAATTAACTAAAACAAAAGAGGAGATACACTTATGACAGGAATAGAATTCGTAGACCAAATAATTTTCTACATGCTCTTCGCTACTTTGGGACTCACCTGGATTATTATGAAGGCAGTAGAACTGTATAGAGCAGGGAAAGAGTCCAAATATAAAATCCTGCTAACAATAATTGAAACCGCCGTGCAGGAAACTTACAACACCTACACACGAGAAATTAAAAAAGCACGAGAAGATGGCAAGTTGACACCGGAAGAACGACAAAAAGCCTTCGACCTCGCCTTACAAAAAGCAATTGAGTTAGCCCGAAAACAAAAGTTAGAGATATTAAAACTCTTACCCAGAGAAATACTCAGATACTACATACTCCGTGCACTACAAAGACTTAAAATGCGCAGAGCAGTTGTGCAAAGGTAAAAACTAACAACTTTCAGTAGAGCAACTTACTTAACTAAGCAAGATACCTTGGGCAAACTAAAAGTTTGCCCTTTTTGATTATTAAGCCATTCACCTTTAACTAAATATCTTAAATGTAAATTAGTATAATTGCTT
>CAZZMK010000195.1:0-5056 GCA_964655185.1 uncultured Nitrospirales bacterium
ATTAGACAAGTTACTCAAAAGAGAAGAAAATTTACCAACAATTTTTGGGCCCCTCCCATCAAAAATATGGTTTACCTTGGAAAGCGAACACCATAATCTTAACTTTTATGATGCTTTTGATATCCCAACATACAATTACCACTTAGAAGAAACTCCCCTCTCTGGAATCGCTTATGGCGAATTCAACTCTCCTCAAAAATGTGAGGCCATACTCCAAGTAAAAACACCTAACCATATTCAAGTATGGCTAAACGATACTTTGGTAATAGAAAACCTTTCCGAGCAAACCGAAGTCAAAACTTATGAAGCAAAAGTACTACTAAAAAACTCAAAGAATTGGATATTGTTATGGTGTTCTAAGAAAAAGGGACCTTTAAACTTCCAAATTGAACTGCTTGACTTAAATAGAAAAAAATTAAATCTCTCCTGGATTAATTAACTTTTCTTTAACTACTCATTCAAACACTAAACTTGATAATATAATGGAAGGAGACGCCTTATGAAGTTATGTTTTTTTGTATCGGTTTTGGTACTTACCTTATCCTCATTTTCTCGAGAATTAGAACTTAATGAAAGGTATACCCCCTTTATCCAGGAAGTATCTACAAAATACTCTGAAAAAGATGGGTTAATTGAAAAAGATATCAAAGAAGTTTGCCTTACTCCGTTGGGTCCACTTGCACTTTCACAAAGTGGAAAAATATATCAATATAATAATGGAATATGGAAAGAATTTAACCCCTCTCCTCCCTTTATACCAAAGGAAATGGCAACTACTTCGAATACTTTAATATTAACTGATGAAAACAATATCGCCATTCTAAAATATCCCTTAGATTCTAATAAAATAAGTCAATGGGAAACTAAACAACTCAATAACTCGGAAAATATTTTGTCCGCTTACCCATCTCCTCACTCGAACAATACCATCTATTTACTTACTGAACATACCGTAATAAAACTCTCCACTACAGACGGAATAACAAAATTAATATCTAATCCTAAGTTAAGAATATTAACAATAACCGAAGGTAAAGATGGGGAGATATTTATTGGCACTGATAACGGAATCTACAAATATGTGGAAAATGGAGATGAGTGGACTTTAATTCTTCCTGAAGACAACAATAAGCGATGGGCACCTAAAAATGTTAAGGCACTAACATTCGATAAACAAGGAAATTTATGGTTTGGTAGCAAAGAAGGTGTAGGTAAACTCAATGGAGATAAGTGGGTACTATATACTGGCAAGGAAGGCTTGCCGTGGAACGAGTTCAATAATGCAATAGCAGGGGAAAAAGATGATGTTGTATGGTTTGCAACTACGAAAGGTGCTATCAGGCATGAAAATGGCAAGTTCGCATATAGATTTAGTCATCGCTGGCTACCAAATGACTTTGTAAACTCTATCGCAGTGGACACTAATGGCAATGCGTGGATAGGCACTAAAGAAGGTATATCCTTAATAGAAAGAAAACCTATGAACTTGGAGATGAAATCAGATTATTTTATATCCCAAGTTGAGAAAAGACATAACAGAGATGGCTATATTGCGGTATGCAGACTAAAAGAAAGGTTTAACCCAGAGTCATTTGAGCCTGCCATAACCGATAATGATGGCTTGTATACTGCTATGTATGGTTCAGCACATGCATTTAGATACGCAGTTACCAAAGACCCTAAATCAAAAGAAATCGCTACTCGCAGTTTTCTTGCGTGCAAAAGATTAGTTGATATAACAGGTTTAGGTTTCCCTGCAAGAGTTGTAATACCAATAGACTGGCCTGAACCTGTAAATGAGATAGAGGGAGCTGAATACAATGCCCAAAGGTTAAAAACCGACCCATTGTGGAAACAGATAACTCCAAGATTCGTGAAATCAAGTGATGGGAAATACTTGTGGAAATGTGATACAAGTTCAGACGAATTGGCAGGGCATTACTTCTTCTATGGAATTTACTATGACCTTGTAGCAGAAACTGAAGAAGAGAAACAACCTGTACGAGAGGTAGTAAAAACCATCACCGACCATCTCATAAATAACAACTATTGTTTAATTGACCACGATGGAAAACCAACAAGATGGGCTTACTTCTCTCCAGATATGTTGCACTCATTGAAAGGATGGGAACAGCGAGGACTAAATTCTATGATGATGTTATCCTTCTTGAAAGTAACTCACCATATTACTGGCGACCCAATTTACCAGGAAAAATTCCAAGAACTTTGCGATAAATACTTCTATCACATCAATGCAATGCAATCTAAAATGTATTATCCTCCTGATTTCGTAGTACCTTGGGACAACAATCTATGCTTAATGAGTTGGTATGGACTTTTCAGATATGAGGATGATCCAGAAAAACTTTTAATGTGGCGAATTGCTCTCGAACACGCGTGGCTTCACGCTCATAGGACGAAGAATCCATTTTGGAACCTCTTATATTTAGCCTGTGCAAAAGAATTTACAAAACACTCAAATCACAAGTTTAATTCTTTGTATCCAGACGTTCCACTTCTCGTTCCAATGATTCTAAGAGAATATGGACAGCCCAACCCTATTGCTTTGCTCCACGCAGTAGAGACACTAAAAGGAATTCCTTTAGACTTAATATCTTACTGTATGGACAACACACATAGACTGGATGTTTTATTTGACCCTGAGCCTCCGCAAGGAAGGATAAGAGGATGGGCAATGGATGGATTTGCACTCCCAATTGAGGAAAGACCTCATGTTAGACATGACAATGACCCATTTTTGTTAAAGAGCTGCAATGGGGCTGATGGTTATTCTGAACACGAAGGAACATTTTACCTGCTCCCATACTGGTTAGGTGTATATCACGGATTTATAAAATAAATTAATTGCTCACCAATATATGCTAAAATTTATTCTACACCATAACATTACCTTATTAATAGGACAACACAATGCTAAAAGGAGTTATTTTAGCAGCAGGACATGGTGCAAGGTTAGGACCATTTGGAAAACAAAATCCCAAACCTATTATCCCAATTGCAAATAAGCCCCTCATAATTTATCATATAGAAATATTAAAAAAACTCGGTATTGAAGAAATTATTGTGGTAGTTGGCCATCTTGGCTACAGAATTATTCAAACGCTCGGAGATGGCGAAAAATTTGGGGTAAAAATCCAATATGTCGAACAGGAGAAACGATTAGGACTTGCCCACGCTGTTGGTCAATTAGAACCTCTAATTGATTCACCTTTTATACTAATACTCGGGGACATTTTCTTCCATTCTCCTAACCTTCACCTATTGGTCGAAACCTTTGAAAAGGAGAAATGTGCCTGCATTCTTGCAACAAAAATAGAAGACAACATTGAAAACATCAGAAGAAACTTCAGCGTTCTGACAGACGAGAACAATAATGTAATACAAGTAATTGAAAAACCTAAATTCCCTAAAACGAATATAAAAGGATGTGGAATTTACCTCTTTGACGAATCTATTTTTGAGGGAATTCATCGCACTCCAAGAACCGCTTTAAGAGATGAATATGAACTAACAGATTCAATTCAAATCATGAGTGAATTGGGATATAAAGTAAAAGCGCTACCTGTAATAGAATGGGATGTGAATATCACATTTATAAAAGACCTCATTACCTGCTGTATCCTCGAACTAAGAAGACAGGGTAAAACATTTATACAGGGTGAGAACTCCCAAATAGGTAAGGATTGCAGACTTTTAAATACAGTAATTGGAAATAATGTTACTATCGGAGATTCTTCCGAACTAATAGAATGCGTTGTATTAGATAATGTAAGGCTACCCTCAGGCACAAATCTGTCTCAATGCGTTATTTCGGAAGAAGGGGTCTTAGAATAAAAAATCCATAAAGAAGCCTATATCCTCTCAAGATTGTTTTTCTCTCCAGGAAATAGTGCCTGTATTAGGGTCATAAACCCATTCACGGTCTTCATAAGGCTGTTTCGGCAGAAACGAGAGAACATGTTTATTTAACATTTCTTCCAAACTATCAGGATAAACTCCAAACTTTTCCTTATATGTTTTTATCCCATTCTCAATTATCCTAATATATCTATCTTGAAGTTCATTTAAGATACTCGTATTTTCAACTTTTCCTGAACGTGTAATGAAAAACTTTCCTCCAAGAGGGTCCGTTATAGCCTCAGGTGCTAAACCTAACTCTTCTAACCTTTGGGGTAGTTGACCATTGTGAGCAGATTTATAACTTTCAAGTCTATTATTCAATTCCTTACAAACTGCTTTTATTTCCACAAGTAGAAGTTTTCTTTTCGCAATGTCTTTCAATAGTTGGTCTTCACTATCAGCAAGTTTTAACCACATATCTCTTTCAATTTCAATCAAATCATATTCATGATTTAACTTCTCAGCAAGGTCGACAATAAATTGAGGTGCTCTACCAGTACTTGCACTCATAGCAAGGTATATTCCGGCAATCTTTTTAGAATTTGGTTCATTAGCCCGATTTAACAAATATATCATCCCTGCTTCGTAGGGTAAATCCCACGTTTCTGGCCTATAATACATCCCACGATGTAATAACCTAATGGCTGAATCAGAATCCGCTCTCAAAGAAGATAAAAATACACTGCCAAATCTATACGCCTCTCTAAAGTACGGGTCCAATTGCACTACCGCGTTCAACATCTTCTCGAGCCACTCAAATTGGAAGTCTCCCTTCAACTCGCTTCCCACATAAAGCAAACAATTAATCCAAAGCAAATCCGCTATAACAGTGTCCAAACCAGCAGTGAAATACCTTAGCATTTTTTCATTTGGGAGATACATTACCTCCTTTGTAGAGAATCTTTCTAATTTCACTATCCTATACTGAAGAAATACCACTATAACCATCAAAATTATGATTACTACTATCTTATGTATCCTCTTACTCAAAACATACATACCAAACAATTAAACATCCTTTGTTTCAAACATAATAACTGCAAGATAAACGAAAAGAAGCGAATAAATAATCCCATAAACAGTCACATAAATCACATACCAAGGAGACACAGGCACCCCATTTACTACTTCTGCC
>CAZZMK010000196.1:0-3429 GCA_964655185.1 uncultured Nitrospirales bacterium
ATTATTCCTATTAAGAACAGAGACTTACTGACAGACCTCGTGCTAATATTCCGGAGAGATGAGGAATTTTCTCTGGATGAACTTAGCCAACTATTCTTTTTTTCTAATTCTGCAGGGGACATTGTCCGGAGATTCCAAGCAGAAGAAAATCTCAGAAAAAGAGAGAAAATATTAGAAGCAGTGTCAAAATGTTCGGCAGTACTTTTGAGGGCCCCTAATTGGCAGGACAAGATTCAAAGTGTGATTTCAGAGTTGGGAAGTTCAGCGGGAGTAAGTCGATGTTATATATTCAAAAACAAGTACTCTCTCGATGGCTCTATATTAACTGACCAATTGTGTGAATGGTGCGCCCCTGGAGTAACTCCCCAAATTAATAACCCAGACCTACAAAATTTTGACTACATCAAAAATGGATATAAAAGATGGGTAGACCTTTTATCGTTAAAAATACCTATTTTCGGATGTGTGAAAGATTTTCCAGAACAGGAAAGGCCTGCTTTAACTGTTCAAAATATTAAATCGATTGCGGTTGTACCAATCTTTGTTTTGGGTGAATGGTGGGGACTTATTGGTTTTGACGAGTGTTTCGAAGAAAGACGATGGAGTTCTTCTGAAATATATGCGTTGAGCACAGCATCTGAAATTATTGCCTCCGCTATAGAGCGGAGCCATATTCAAGAGATATTATTCGAACAAAGAACTAAACTCGAGTCTATTGAAAAGTTGTCCTCTTTAGGTTTAATGGCAAGCGGTATAGCACACGAAATTAATAACCCACTTGCAACAATTTCTCTTGGTGTGCAAAACATCGAACCTATCATCAAAAAATTAGAGTGTCAGGAAAGTATAAAGAATAATGCCTTACATATATTAGAAAAGGTAAAAAGAAATATAGGCAGAATTGAGAATATAATTAAAGGGATTAAAGTATTTGCTCAGTCTAATGTAAACTTTAAGTTCGAATCATGCACAGTGGATAATATCATAAATGAAGCGGTGGAGATAGTATCCGATAGAATAAACTCTACCAAGATAAAATTTACTTTGCCAGAGTTAAAAAACTCGGTAAAGATAGAGGTTATACCTGTCTTGTTTGTTCAGGTAATTGTTAATTTACTAAATAACGCTATAGATGCAGTTCAAAATGTCTCCGAACCTCACATATCCGTGGAACTCTCAGAAGACCGAGACTTAGTTTATATCAGTGTGGTAGATAATGGTGTAGGTATTTCTCCAGAAGCACTATCACGAATTACAGAACCCTTTTTTACCACAAAATCCCAAAACAACCGATTAGGCCTTGGATTGACTATATCAAAGGCTATTTTAGATATACACGGGGGCAAAATAAAATGTGAATCTAAACAAGGGAGGACAAAGTTTACAATTACAATGAGAAGGGCACATTGACATGTTCGGTAACTCAAGAAAATTAGAAATATGGATTATAGAAGACGAGACAGACCTCTGTGAAATGTTAACTCTGAGTTTCAGGAGTCAGGGGCATTGTGTTGTTCAATTCTCAAGAGCGGATTCTTTTCTGGAGACTTTTAACTCTGGAAAAACATCCGATATTGTCATTACTGATATCAGGTTTCCAATAGGATTAAATGGAAAAGAATTATTAAAAACTATCAAAGAAAGAAATCCGTTTACTCCACCAGTGATTATTATAACTGCCTATGAAGATTATTCTGTTAGAACTTTGTACGACGAAGGTGCTGAGTCAATCTTCGTAAAACCTTTTAATCTTCAGGAGATAGATTCAGCAATTAATAGGTTAACTCTACCAATAAAAAATAGGTTTAGTTTATCAGTTGAGGAATTTACACTCCATTTTTCAAACTATGTTAGAACTATTGATACTAAAGAAATCATTGACTATGATTTTGGTCGTGGAGGGTTATGTATTAGAAGTAGTCAGAAGTTAAATATAAATGAGTTTGTCAATTTTACAATCAACATGAGAGAAATAGATAACTATAAGCCAGAAATTACTGGTATAATAAGATGGTATAATCCTATTAAACCACAACCTGAATATGGAATAGAAATAATTAATGTGAATCCACCAGATTTATTTTTAGATTTGTTAGAAAAAACGCTACCAGTAGCGTATATACCTAAAGGAATTAGAAATCATAAAACAAAGGAGAAATAATATGATTAGATTTTTAATTTACTTGATAGCAATTACATTATTACTTCCATCACCAATTTACCTAACTGGTTGCCAAACCTATGGAGAAGCAGCAGGGTTAGGAGCAGCAGTGGGGAGTGTAGCAGGCGCAGTTATAGGCCATCAATCGGGTCATACATTAGAGGGTGCAGCAGTAGGAGCGGTTCTTGGTGGACTGGCAGGTTTAGTCGCTCATGATGTAAAGGTTAGGCAAGCAAAAACAGCACAACAAACAGCAATGGAGTACAATTATCAACCCGCTCAAGGCGAGAGACTTATGTTTGAAAGAACTGAAGTTCTTCCTCCTACCGTTACACCAGGGAATATGATAGAAGCAACAATCCAATATGCATTGCTTGGAACAGGTTCTGGCGTTCAGGTTACCGAAAGTAGAACATTAATGAAGGGAAATCAGGTCATCGCTGAACTCTCTACTACTACCATGACACGAACTGATGGCACATGGGTTAGTAGCCAGCAATTTAGATTACCGCCTAATCTCCCACCAGGTGAATATTCTATACTAACTCGGGTTACTACTCGCTTGTCATCAATATCTGGAAGTGCAAGTTTCATTGTTAACTAAAAAATATTCTTTAGAAGAATGAAAGATGAAAAACACAATAATTTTCATTCTAATTGCTTTTTGTTTTATTCAAATGACTAACGGTAATGCTCAAATATTAGCAGGCTCTGCCAAAATTCCTATAGACCCATTTACCGCAGGACTAAAAGTTCAATTAGGAGGCTATGGAGAAAGGGCAGGAAAACCTGCCGAAGGTGTTCACGACACGACTTATGCTAAGGGACTTGTTTTGCATCAGCCTAAATCTAACGACTACCTCTTCATAATTACAATGGATGTATGCCATGTCCCTTGGAGTGTAGTAAGTCATACGGTAAAAAAGGCAAATTTACCATTTTTGACTGAGAATAACCTACTAATAATGGCTTCGCACACTCACGCTGGACTCGAAGGAATGTCGATGGATGAACGAAACGTTCTTAACAATCCTCATATTGGAATCTTCGACCCTCAGATGCTCGATTTCGTCTCTTCAAAACTTGCAGAACTCGTAAAAGAAGCACTCAAAGAACTCCAACCTGTTACCTTCTCTTCAAAAGTTATTGAAGTAAAAGGGCTTAATAAGAATAGGCGAGATATAAATCTACCTACTGATACTACTTTAAACATTTTGAGGTTTGATAAAAATGGTAGTCCGTGGATAGTTTTTGTTAATTTTACTGCC
>CAZZMK010000197.1:0-3918 GCA_964655185.1 uncultured Nitrospirales bacterium
CATTTCCTCTGGGGGGTTGGGAGAAGTTGCATATTCTCTACCCAAGGCAATAAAACAAACTGGTATTGATATAAGAGTTGCGCTTCCAAAATACAAATCATTAAGAGTATCAGAGGAACCTAAACTTATTGTCTCTGGCCAAGTAAATTCACAATACTACACCTTATGGGAATCTCTCATCCCCAACACAGAAGTAACCCTATACTTGTTGGAGAATGAGTACTACTTCGGAAGAGAGTATATATATGGTTATGGAGACTGGGAATACGAAGATAATCCAGCAAGGTTTTCTTTTTTCTGTAACGCAATATTAGATGCTATAGAAAAAATAGATTGGCATCCTGATATTATCCATTGTAACGATTGGCAAACCGCACCAGCAATAGGCTTTTTATACACTAAATCTGAAAACTCATATTCCTGGGC
Organism: uncultured Nitrospirales bacterium; assembly: GCA_964655185.1. Taxonomy (GTDB): domain Bacteria; phylum Hydrogenedentota; class Hydrogenedentia; order Hydrogenedentales; family Hydrogenedentaceae; genus Hydrogenedens. The sequence goes on from CAZZMK010000197.1 coordinate 427, forward strand.
TAACACTTCTTCTCTATTAACAATCCATAACTTGGCATTCCAAGGACGCTACCCTTCTTCGAGATTCAAATCAACAGGGCTACCACAAGAATTATTTCACCAAAACTGCTTTGAATACTACGGGGATATGAACCTACTTAAAGGCGGAATATTACTTGCCGATAAGATTAATACTGTAAGCCCTACCTATGCCAAAGAAATTCAAACACTTGAGTATGGATTTGGACTCGATGGTATTCTGAGAATGAGAACAGAAGATATCATAGGTGTGCTAAACGGTGTTGACTATAGTATATGGAGCCCACAAAATGATAATTATATTCCTTACCAATATTCATATAAGGAACTTGAGAAAAAGAACGAGTGTAAGAAAATGCTTCAAGAAATTCTTAATCTACCTATCTCCAACTCCCCATTATTCGGGGTAGTAAGCCGACTATATTGGCAGAAAGGTATTGATATTTTAGCCAATGCTTTGCCTGAAATATTAACATTAGACTTACAATTTGTTATTCTCGGTACGGGGGACCCCGAGTACCAAAGAAAATTATTAGACCTTCAAAATACTTACCCTGATAAGATAAGAGTCGAAATAAAATTTGAAAGGGATTTATCACACAAGATTATTGCTGGATGTGACTTTATCGTAATGCCTTCAAGGTATGAACCATGTGGACTTACTCAAATGTATGCAATGGCTTATGGAACCATACCTATAGTACGACGAACAGGTGGTCTTGCTGACACCGTAAAAGACATAACTCCAATTAATATAAGAAAAAAAGAAGCAACTGGCATATCTTTCAAGCCATTAACACCAAAGACACTTATAAGAAGTATTGGGGAGGCATGTGAAGTATACAAAAATAAAGATTTAATGAAAGAAATTCAGATTAATGGTATGCTCAAAAATTTTTCCTGGGAAAAACAATCAAAATACTATGTATCAATATATAAAGAATTAATTAAATAAATAGCAGACAGTTTTTTATGGTAGAAATCATAAGTAAATCTTGGCAAGATACTGAAAAACTTGGTTCTATAGTAGGTGAAATTGTGGAAAAACAAAAAGGGATAGTCTTGGCTCTTACTGGCGAACTTGCGAGCGGAAAAACTTGTTTTGTAAAGGGGCTTGTTAAGAAGATATGCGGAAGTTGGTGGGTTCACAGTCCGACATTTACAATAGTAAATGTATATGGTAGTCCTCCAAAGGTCATCCACATAGACTGTTATAGAATTAGTTCGTACAAGGAACTTATTTCTATCGGTGTCGAGGAACTAATAGGAGGCGAATCTATATGTGTAATAGAATGGGCTGATAAGGTAAAGGAAGTTTTACCTTCTGAATATATTTCTATACACTTTGAACACATTGAGGAAAATATTAGAAAAATTTATATATCAGACCCATCATCAATACTTGAGCAATCTCTAAGAGATACTTTTTTCCCTTCAGAAACTAATTAAAGAATTTCTCAACTTTAATTTTTTCAGGCATTGAAGCACCTGCAGAAACAATATACTCAATTGCTTCTTCCATCGAGATAGGACATTTATATATTTGCTCACCAGAGTAAAAATGTAAAACACCTATAGTAATATTAGGCACCGTAGGAATAAACACCTTATACTTTATCTCATTTTCAGAGAGTCTTACTTTCCCAAGAACTACTCCCATAGAATAAACCTCAGAATGGGGAAAAGGAACTATGGCAATAGTAGCATTTGCTTTAGGGGAAGCAAATTGTTCAATAAACCCTGCCGTCATTTTCTTTGTTGCACCGTAAACTGACTTTATAAAGGGTATTTTAGAAATCAACTTCTCCATTATATATATCACCTGTCGAATAATAACCAAATTAGAGGCAAGCCCAACTAAGTATAGAAAAACTAAGAGAATAAATAAAGATATAGGCATAACTAAATATTGCGGATACTCAGGAAACCACTTTTCTACATACGGCGTAACTCGTCCCACAGTAAAGTAATACAAAAACCTTAAGATAAGGATTGTCAAACCAAGTGGGACCAAAACTAATACACCTGATAGAAATGTTAGTTTAACGTTATTTAACAACATTTTCCAAAAAACTCTTATGTACTGAAACACTTTTCTCATCTATTCTACCTGTGTATCTTCTTTTGTGCTATTTTCATTCAATAAATTTAGTGTATTACTAGTTTTCATCAATTCAGGAGTTACTATTCCTCCCGATAAAAGCATAGAAATAATTTCTTCAGTTGTAGCAGGTATCTCTGCAGAAACTTTATCCACTGGTACTATTTCAAAATAACCACTTGTTGGGTTAGGCACGGTTGGAACGAAAAGTGTATAACATTCCCCAATTCCTTCTACTTCTATCTTATTTGTAACAATACCTATACTCTTGACTCCCTTATATGGGAAATCGATTGTAACAGCAAACTTCTGTTTTCCATCGCTCCCCACCGAGGTTCTCAAGAAGACCTCTATTATTTTTTTCGTTGAATTGTATATAGTCTTAATTACAGGGATTTTTTCAAGAAATTTTTCCACTAATGAAACCACCTTTCGTCCAATTACAAGTCGAGTGAGAAAGCCGAGTAAGAAAATGATTACAATTATTAATAATATAGAAGCCACAGGCGCGAAATACGGGGGAACTTTATAAAAAATCCTACTACCCAGCGGTGTAATCCTCGTCACCAAATATGAATAAACAAAAAGCACTACATAATAGGTTACTCCGAGAGGCACTATTAACACTACACCTGCTAAGATACGGTTCAAAATTAAATTATACAACCCAGATAAAAACTTAGATAATATAGTTTTGACTCCCGCCCACAAATTAGACATGAGTTATAACCGTAGGAGAACTACTCATTTATATTTTCTTTTATATTTTCTCTAATTCTATGCCATCACCGATTCTTAGATAAGGTAGGTCATTAATTATAGGATAGACAACCTTCTTATCTGCTCTAATTAAACCCCCATTTAATGTTTCTTTTACCACTTCACCTCCCTTATTTACTAATTTCCCCCTTCTAACGGCTTCGTTGAGTTTATCTAACAACTCATTATCTATCAATTCAAGCGGTTGTTTTGTTTCTGGACATACTAAAATATCTAACAACTCTTTCGAAATCATACAAGACCTCCTAAAACTTCCTATGTAAGATTATACTTTTTTTTCTTCGGTGGAACTTTTTGTCTGGTCTTCTATACTTTCTTTCTTTTCCTCGGTTCCTTTAAGGGCTTCTTTGAACTCAGCAATTGCTGTCCCCAAGGACCTCCCTAATCCTGCTATTTTATTTCCGCCAAACAGAATCAATACAATCAGCAGGATTATAAATAGTTCACCCATTCCAGGAGACCACATAAATATATCCTTTCTTTTTTATGTTCTTGCTCAATTAATAAATTACTAATCTACTTAATTATACATCACATTTGATAAGAAATGAAATTTACACAGATACCAAAAACGCAATAAGTAGAAGTAAATA
>CAZZMK010000198.1:0-5417 GCA_964655185.1 uncultured Nitrospirales bacterium
GAGGGAGAACCTGAAGGGATAGTAGAGGGAGTTACTGAAGGAGAGGGAATACCTGAAGGTGTTTCCGAAGGAGTTTTGGAAGGAGAACCTGAAGGCATAGTAGAAGGAATACCTGAAGGAGTAGAGGAGGGCACTGCCGAAGGTGAAGGGATAATTGAAGGAGAAGTAATTGAAGAAGGAGAAGAGGAAGAAGGTACAATAGAAGGAACTTCAGAAGGTTTATACGAGGGTGTAACTGAAGGTTTGTCTGAGGGCTCTGAAGAAGGTGCCGAAGAAGGGATACAAGAAGGCACGATTGAAGGAAGTTTAGAAGGAGAAGAAGTGCCTCCATACCATTCTGCTGATACTAATTTGAATTGGCGCATAGAACTTAGTGAACTCCTCAGAGTCATACAATTCTTTAATGCGGGTGGCTATCATTGTGCTTCTGAACACTCAGAAGATGGTTATCAAGCAGGCTATAATTTGGAACTGATAGGATGTAGACCACATACAAGTGACTATTCACCACAGGATTGGAGAATACAACTTACTGAATTGCTAAGGGTAATCCAATTCTTTAATATCGGAGGCTATAGTAGAAAGTGCGGGCAAAATGTTGATTTGGATGGTTTTTGTGTTTCTAATTCTGATTAGTTGATTTAATTAGATACTATAAAAATACTTATGAAGTCCGTCGGGATTGTATATTTATCTCGACGGACTTTTGTTTTGATATAATTTATCCACTTTTCAGTGAACTTTGTTCACGAATTGCTTCTCGCTTCTTATAATGAGGTATATCTTTATGGTTACTATACTAATTTTCTCTTCATTGGTATTTTCTCAACTACCGGAATGGACATTTGATAAAGAAGAGATACTCTCTAAGTGGGTTCCAAACTTTCAGATTGTTGATGTGAAAGTTTCAGATGGTAGGCTTTTAGGTCGGACGTCAGGCAGTGACCCGTACTTACTTTGTGAGGGATTAGATTTCGATGCTACCCCATATCAGTATGTGAAGGTAAAAATTAAGGTAGATAGGGGAGGAACGGGTCAACTGTTTTGGACGGGCACGGAGGAAGGACCTTATGGGGGATTATCGCAGGAAAAATCGACTTTTTTCATAGTAGAAGATACTACTGAATGGCAGGAAATTTGTATTATTCCTCTATGGCATAAAGAAGGTAAGATTAAAAAAATAAGATTCGATTTGTATGAAAATGTGAATTTTGAGATTGAGAAAATCTCAATACTTTCTTGGGATAAAGGAACTCCACCCTTGAATAATGTTTACGAGTGGAGTTTTCCTGATGGCGATATCTCAGCATGGAAACTTGATGATTCATCGTGCAAATATTTTCTCTCACCTCCATTAGAATTACAGTTAGGGAAGAAAACTTATGTAACCGTAGAATATTCAAATGATAGTAGTTCTTTACCTATTAGTTTCATCTGGGGAAGTAAAAACATATCAGGTCCTCAGATTGCTTCAATACCTGTGTGTAAAGCAGGTAGGCACTTTTATGCTCTCGAGATATCATCTAATTATGGTTGGATTGAACCATTAGTAGTTATAGGATTTATTATCTCGGATACTTCCAATATAAAGGTCTATTCTGTTCATATTAGCGAGGAGCCCGCTGGGAAGCCAGAATTGTTTATTGATTACTTAGGTCCGCATTCAGCAATAAATAGGGAAAACAAACCTTTTACCGTGAGAGCAAGATTTACTAATTTAAGTGGGGGAGTAGGAGAAATTAAAGAAGTAAATTTAGTAGTGCCCGATAATATAGAGATTGAGGGAGGCCCATTACCTTCCCCACCTTATTTGATAGAGTACGGAGATTTACTTAACGTATCGTGGAAGTTGAAGAGTAGTAGAGCGGGGAAGTATCAATTGAAGGTTCGGGCTACAACAAATGAAGGTTCAGTTGTAGAAAATACTGGTGTGATAACAGTTTTGCCGAGTGTTCATAAAATTGAGACAGACTATGTTCCTGAGCCGAAACCTATAAAAACTAAAGTTGATTTGTGTGCTTTTTATTTCCCAGGTTGGGATACACCCGAAAAATGGGATTGTATAATGACTGTTGCACCTATGAGAAAGCCTGCTTTAGGGTTTTATAATGAAGGAAATCCTGAGTGTGTGGATTGGCAAATAAAGTGGGCCGTCGAGAATGGAATAAAATGTTTTTTAGTTGATTGGTATTGGGTGGCTGGTAAACAATCTTTAACACATTGGTTTGAGGCATACAGAAAAGCAAAATACAGAGACTATCTAAAAGTAGCCATAATGTGGGCAAATCATAATCCACCTAAAACACACTCACCTGAGGACTGGGAAAAAGTAAATCTTGAATGGATAGAGAAATATTTTAATTTGCCATCTTACTATAAAATTGATAACAAACCTCTTATATGTATATGGTCGCCAGAAAATCTGCGAAATGATATTGGAGGGACCGAAGTAGTTAAATCTCTTTTATCAAGGTCTCAGGAATTAGCGAAAGAACACGGTTACGATGGCATAGTATTTATGGCTATAAATAACAATCAATCTCCGTCTGAGGTTAAGATTTTATTAGATGAAGGTTATACCTGCTTTACCAATTACCATGAGTTTAAAAAGGCGTTGTTCAAATCTCCTGTAGCAAACTACACAAAATATGAGTATGTAGTTGATACTTCATTGTTAGCGTGGAGAGAGAAAAATAGTTTTTGCGAGGGCATAACTTATTATCCACTTGTGGAAACAGGGTGGGATTCAAGACCTTGGCACGGTCCAAAGGCACTTGTAATTGCAGGAAGAACTACAGAACTATTTAGAGACTTATTATCACAAGCACGAGGTTTTGCAGAGGAAACGAGTAAAAAAATGATAGTAATCGGACCATTGAATGAGTGGGGTGAGGGTAGTTATATTGAGCCAAATGTAGAATTTGGGTTTTCAATGTATGAGGCTATTAGAGATGTATTTGTAAGTTCGACTACAGAACCTTTGCCGGTAAATATTGCACCTGAAGATGTAGGTATGGGACCTTATGATTTTCAATTTCCCAATGTCCAAACTTCGTGGGACTTTCACGAGGATGTGTCGGGGTGGAAAGTGCTTAATGGTATAGAAAATTTGAAAGTGGTTGAGGGTAGTTTAACAGGTAAAACGGTGGGCGAAAATCCTTCGATATATTACTTTTTCTATGAGACAGAAGGGATTCCAGCGTATAAGTATCCAAGGGCTACTATTAGGCTTAGGCTTGATGGTGTCCCTGAATCTGTTTCGCAGGTGAAATTATCATGGGCATACAAGGGATTAAATTTCAACGAGACAAACTCGATAATTTTACCTATGCGGGCAGATGGAAAATATTATATTTATACTTTTGATTTGAGATCTCATCCTCGTTGGTTAGGAAGAATTAAAAGTATAAAGATTACTCCCACTTTGCATAATTCTGCAGTTTTTTGGATAGATTCATTTAACTTGCATACAAATTAATATTTGGTCAGTTTTTCTGCTAATCTCGTAGCAAATGCCATTATTGTAAGTTGGGGGTTAACGCCGAGGGATGTAGGTATTACGCTACCATCACATACATACACATTTTGAGTGCCGAATATCTTCAAGTTTTCGTCGCACGCCCCAGTATCGGGTGAACAGCCTACTCTACATGTGCCCAATGGATGAAAAGCCATACACTCAAAATCTGCTGGTATGTGTTCAGTTTTTATAAATTTTTGTAAATCATTCTTTGTGTTGAAAACATTCGGTTTTTTACTTACCATAGCATATATTCTCTTGGGCTTCTCTGAGGAAAACCCAAGTTCAGCAAGAAAAGATATCGCCCTTTTTAATCTTTGCATATCTTCAAGTGTCATCTGATAATGGTAAATTGGTTGACCGAATACATCCGCTTTTAGATATCCTTCAGTTGAGTCTTTTATCATAAATCCGAAAGTGGCTATTTTCTTATAATTGTTGAAATAGCGGGTTAGTTCCTCCCCCAGAAATGGTACAGCAGAAGGTCCTAAGTCAGGTGGCATTGCTACCCCTTCAAAAATTATCCCTTCGTTTTCTAATGCGGTGCTATAACATGCTTGGGGAATTCCCACCCAAGAATATACATCCTCTTCTAACTCAAAAGATACTTTGCTCGCTGGATGAATAGTTAGATGTTTTCCCAGATGTTTATTATTTTTTGCGATACCACTTCTTTTAAGCAAGGATGGAGTAAGCAATGTTCCGCATGCAACTATGATTGTTCCGCCATTGATGTAAAATTTACCGGCTGGCTTATTATTTATCGGATTTACTGCCTCTACCTCTACACCTTTGGCTATTTTGTCTGACTCCATAATTATTTTCGTTACTTTTGCATTATATATGAGGCTCAAGCCATTCTTTATGCCATTTGGTATATAACTCATTTCCATACTTTTCTTTGCGCCTGAAGTGCACACATAACAACACATTCCACATCCTTGGCAATTTTCTGTATTTCTTCGTAGGGGTAAGCAATTATATCCGTTAGAAGTAAATAATTCCCTTATAAAATGGCTTGACTTATTCATCACATCCCATTGGGCTTCTTCTACATGTATTTCCTTTTCGACTTTTAAGAAGTACTTGTCCCAATCATCTCCTGTAAGTGTTGTAAGGTTTAATTCATTTTTCCATTGGTCAAAAATTTTTTCAGGAGTTCTAAAACAGGTACCTGAATTTATAGTAGTAGTTCCGCCTACACATTTACCGAGTGGTATTGGAATCATTGGGTTTCCCACGACGCCAGTAAAGCCGTTTTCTCGGTATATTTTTAGTAGTGAACGAAAGGCAGTTTTTTCAAATGGAAATGGTAATGAACCCTCTTCTATCAGAACTACTTTTGCTCCAGATTCTGACAATTCCTTAGCAACTACTGCTCCTCCTGCACCACTGCCAATTACGATAAAGTCGTATGTGACAGAGAGTTTTTTTGAAGTAGGTTTTGAAAATAAATCTACAACATTTTCCGATTGATATATTTCTTTTATTAAATTAATCATTTTTAATGTTTATTATTTCCGAGCAAGTAAGTTTATATTCCCGAGTTTTTAATGTGGTGTCAATATAATCAGTTTTTTCGAGAATAGTAGGTATTTGAGAAAAACTACCATATAGTAAAATACGTATTCCAACAAAACCATATTTGTAGAGGGAGAATCGAGACTCTGCCCAGGATTCTAACCATTTTTTCCTTTTTTCTAATGGGGCTCTGTAGAAAATGTTGAAGGTCCCGTAGGGAGGTAGAATAAATGAAATGGCTAATAAAAGAGAAATAATTAGGGTTCTATTTAATCTTCGGAGAGATAAGAGAGTTTTTTCTACTTCAATCCACAAATCTTCAGGAGATACATTACCTATATAAGATAGTTGGTCATCAAATAGTGTCGATATAAAA
>CAZZMK010000199.1:0-8744 GCA_964655185.1 uncultured Nitrospirales bacterium
ATATATTTATGGACTTGGAGGAGGGGGTTCATGGTAGTAATATATTACCAGGAACCTCGTAATAGGATTATTGAAGATTGAATTAAACGAGAGTTGTAAAATTGCTACATTCCAACCCGGCACCAAATCTTGTGACTCTGTATCTATGCTAACTTCTAACGCAAACGGATTTACATTCTCGTAAACTATCCTATCTTCTTCTTTTTCGGGCTTATTCTCAATCTTTAGGAAATTGCCTTCAACGACGCTCACATCCCACATTAGTCCGACCCCTGTAGGTCTGTGGCTTCCACCTATGTTATATATGTATACAGTAAAATTATCCTCTCCTGTAGGCATAGTAAGCGTATATGAATCCTCATCCATCGGCGGGTCTGTTACAATTGCAGGATACGGATTTGAAGGTCTGAAATCTTCGTAAGTATCAATTGCGAATGCGTCCGGATGTGCGAAATACTTATTTTCAGTACCCGGAGCATACTGAGGATATACAACATCAAAATACAAATCAAATGGACCGGGCACGTTCGCAAAATGTAGGATACATAATACACCAAAGGCTCCATATGGTAATGGACTCCCCGACGACGAAAGGCTTAATACATTGCCATTCAAAGCGTAATTCCAATCTGGAATTATTCCACCCTCTACCGATGTTGGCAACTCTACAGAGGTTACTATACCCGCATTACTTGTCTCTATTCTGAATTGCAATTCCGACACATTCCGTGGGATGTAATCTGCATACACTATCACATCTGCAGTGCCTGTAGTAGTATCTATACCTCTGGATATTAATTTTATCTGGCCCAATCGCACATCATTTGCATAAGTAAACAAGTCTAACTGTGAATGGGCAATTGCTGTAGAAATAACGCCCTGGTCACGCAAACAACTACTATTATCATCTGCAGGTGAATCAATAGATACATCAAGCCTTATTTGTGCTCCCGATGATTCGTTCAGTGCAACATATTCAAACAGTAACTGATTATTTATATCCTCCACAATGGAGCGGTCACATTCATCTACTGGATTAATCTCAAACCAGTCCTCAAGCGAAGACACCAAAGGAGTTATAATAGGTCTGCCAAGACTATCCGTCAGCCCTGTGTTCCTGCCCTTAGTGGAGTATAAGTGCCCGCCTGTCTCTTCAATAAGTTGAATCAATACATTTGAGTTTATTTCTTGGCCCCACCCTACTATAAAAGGCCTTACTCGAGCCGCCTTTAGCAAATCTACAACCGGCGAGACTTCACCCGGTGGAGTGGTGAGTTTACCATCAGTCACCATCAACATAATTCTATCGTCTGAAACATCAAAAGGTATATGGTCTCCATCTGCTACAAGCATTTCTATGATGCCGGAGACTACAGCAGGCAATAGTTCTGTAGCACCGTTATCTACTACACCAAAATTCTGGAGCCTATTGAGAACGACCTGTTTATTATAAGTGAATATCGGCTCAGAGTCGCTTCCTACCAACATTCTCAAAGAACTGTCCCACCACTCTCTTTCATTGAATACACCTATTCCTATTTTATAATTATCAGGCAAATCTTGTATAAATGGAGTGAGCACTCTTATATATAGTTCTCTGAGGGGGTCCGTCGCCTGGGAAATTGTCGTATCTTCCACTAACCTGGCAGACCGTAGCATACTTCCGGAAGCGTCTAACATTATCAAAACTGTACCACTGAAAGGTACTATCCTCTCTTGCTTTACAAATGGCATCATAAATCTATTTGATTCCGTTATATCCAGTAATAGGTCATCCTCAGTAATCAAAATCTTTTCAGAAAGTTCAGGTAAGAATACCTCAGGGAACTTTATTCCCCTCTGCTGGACATCTCTAAACAAAAACACATACCGCACAAGGGATGGTATCCGTAGTTTTGGAGGTGCAGTCTCAAGAGTTAATTCAGGTGCACTAACTGTAATGGTTACCTTAGCCGGCTCAATACTTGTGTCTATAACCCTTTGCCCATTTACCAACTTAGTAGCAACAACAGAAATTTCACCCGAACTACTCACACCTTCCAACTTCTCTCTATCTATAGCCACTGAAATGGTCTTCCAATCCTTATCGCGGGACTCCAAGCCTATACTTATCCCTCCATCAGGATACACTGAAATCCACTCTTTGTTAGGGATAACTCTGAATTCCAATATAGTACCAGGGTCGCCAGCATTCGCTATACCAATTGTTTTAACCATCTCAAGAGGTCCGTAATTCAAAGCATCCGGCGCTACATCTATCTTAGCCCGTTTCGGGACCTGAACTTCAATAATCAGTTTCACAGTAGCATTATCCGGGGCATTAGATTTAATCTCTATTTGAGTTATTGCTCCCGTATAATTCAAACCTATTCTACTGACAGATACTTTTACCCTTTGTTCTTTCCCCGCGCCTATACTTCCCTGGTTCGGACTAATACTGGTAATCCACGCAGGCAACTTTGATACATCTATGCTCCACTCAAGAGTTCCCCTACCAATATTTCGTATGATAAATACCTGCTCATCCTCTTCAAACTCAAAATTTATAAAAGGCAAACCATTAGTATCTATGCCCTCTCCTACTACTTCAATTACAGGAATCTGTGGTACATTTATAGCAACATTCACTTGTACTTCTTGGAGAGACTGACCCGACTCTACAACAGTTCCTTCAACATTAAAAGAGTATGAATAGTTAGGCCCAATCTCGGGATTTGCCAAATTCCTATCTACTCTTAACCTCAGAAGTGATGTCTGAGCACCACTTACAGTTCCAGTTGCTATCCCACTACTGTCTACAGGCGTAAGTATTAACCAAGCAGGAAACTCAGTGGTGTCTATCCTCCACTCAATTGTATCTTCGCCACCATTCCAAATGGCTAAAGTCTCCTCCGTTCGGCTATCCCCGAAATTAATATTAGTAGGTACAACCACGAGTTTTGGACTTCTTCCTGCTTCCATCCGCACATGAACATTACCAGAGCCCCAATTGGAATCCACCAGTATATCGCCCTCATATACTCCTATCTCTACCGCCAATGGGTCTACGGTAACATTTACCACCTGACTCTGGCCCGCTTCAATTACTCCATTGGTCGGCGATATTCTCAACCACGAACCTACCGCAGACACAGTTGAATTCCACCTAAAAGCGACAGGAGCACTATTAGTAATGGTAATGGGCAGTGTTGTTACATCTCTAACCTTGCCAAAATCCAGAGTATCAGGTGCGACAACTAATCCCGGAACACGCATCCTCACAGTAACACTTGCATTGAAGCCTGAAGTTGTATCAGTCACCAAGATACTACCTGAATAATCATTTGATTGTAGCCCTTGCGAATTAACTGTAACATTTACAGTCTTACTCGCACCCACCCCCAAGGTAAAACTATTTTCAGATAGAGTGATCCAGTTTGCACCTTCCGTAATTGAAAGTGATACGGCTATCTCGCCCGCTCCAATATTTGAAAATGATATCGCCTGTGTTGCCTCGCCACTAACAAGCCCAAAGTTCAATTCCGCGGGAGAGATTTTAAGCCCAGGTACTTCCATACTTACCTGTAATGTAATCTCTTTATCGCCTATCTTCACAATTACCGAGGTCTTATAAATACCAGCACTAAGGTTCTCACGGTTCACAGTAAAAGTAAGTATCTTGGTACTTTTAGCATTTACTGTCCCACTTATCGGACTTACCTCCAACCAGCCCGCATCAGCAGAAACGCTTACTTGCCAAGATAAATCTATATTGCTTTGATTATAAATAGTTGCCTGAGCCTGTGTGAGTATAGCCCCGAAATCTAATGATTGTGGTTCAATATATACACTTATCTCCGGGGCTTTGACAATACTAACCTTCAAAATCCGCGTAATTCCCATCGAAGTTACTTTAACTTCCGCTGTAGTAGTGCCCTCATTTAACACTGACCTGTCTGCAATCAAATCAAGGAATAAGACCTTTTCCCCTGCCAATGCACCGCTAACTTTATTAGATGATGTAACACCCCTATCGCTCGAAATCTTAAGCCAATTAGCATCCGTTTCCGCACTCCAAGTCCAGTTCCCCGCCTGACTGTAAATCACACGAAAAGATTGCTGGTTACTGTTCTCCCCAAAAGTAACCGATTCCGGGTCCAAATAGAAATCTACACTCGGGCAACCAGCAGTTAAAAATAAAATTACTATCACTGCTGGCAACATCACAATTTCTTTCCACCTCATTAGAGGACTCCTATTGATTTTTCAAATTTACCTTCACACATAATCAAGGGCCAACTTGGATCGAAATTTTCACCTTTTGTGTTTCAAATAAATCAGATTCAACTTCAACTTCTCCTACTACAGTAGTACCCGGCGTTAAACCACCAGTATCGAGGTATAATGTTACCTTTTCTTTTTCTCCCGGAGATAGTGTAAAGTCACCCTCGTCGAGGTCGCCATTTGCCCCGTATCTAATAGCAGATACCCAACTCGGATACGAAACTATGCTCCAAGAAAATGTATCTAACACATTATTTTCTACATTAAACGAAACTGAACTCACGGTTGAAGAAGTCGATATCATCGTTGGTCTAATCCATCCGCCCGGTCGTGTATCATCTCCCGGATACGGGTCGATGAAATCACGTATACCATCCTCATCCAAGTCCCATGTCCCATAGATATTGAAATCCGATGGTAGCCCCGCTAAGCCTGCCACTGTGGTGGCTGGTCCAGCCACCCTTGGCGAAGTAGTGATTATTAAAACTCCATCAGGATAAGTAGGACCGCCTGGATATAAGAAGTATTTTGTTCTTGACACACCTCCTTGCGACGGAGGTGATACTAAGACCTCATTATCCACTCGCATACCGAGATGAAGGACTGGCTCAACACTACCAAAACTATTTACATAACTATCAAGGTTATTCAGCGTTATCTTAAATAAATTGCCAAAACTTCCATAAGGGAAGGCATTCTCTTCTGAATTCAAAATTAAGTATACATTATCTCCTTCTCCGATAAATCTCCACTCGCTCCTCCCTGACAACAAGCCGTCTTCCGCAGGTTCTACTTTCATAGTAACGTTAGATAACAACAAGTTCCATTGTGCATCTGAAACCTCTTCAGGCTTCTGAAGGAAATACCTTGTCCTTAAGAAGTACACATCCCGCGGGATATAATCTGCTCTCACATATACAACCGCCTGCCAACTTCTCCGTGTCGGATTATCAGGGTCGTTCCCGTAAAACAAACCTGAGGACACCAGCGAAATTTGTCCTGCCCTAATATCGCCTATATAGGCAAATGCATTCTCTTCAAAAACACCCGTTAAAACAGGTAGGCTTTCTCCCGGCTTGTAGTCAAACTTTATAGAATACTTAAAGTCTTGCTGTTTTGTCGTTATATAAGTAAGCACTAATTGATTCTTCAAATCGTTCCATATACGACCTTCTCCATCTTCCGCGGAAACAGAGACACTTTCCCAATCCGTACCTGATGACACAACTTTTAGCCTAATTATACCCGAACCATCATTTGATTTTATTGGTATATCGGCAGATTGAATAGTATTAGGTTGTGCATTTTGCGGGGCAAGCGTTATAGCAATCTCCTCAGAATCTCCCGTAGATATTGTAGACTGAATTGGCGTAATACTTTCTATCCAATTGGGTAACCCAGTTGTATCACAACTCCAGGATAAATTATCCTTCCCCTCGTTGTATATTTTTACTTTAACTAAATTATCACCCTCATATTTTGCATCCCTTAACACCAGTGACTTACTATTTCCGAGTAGTGCTAGCAAAGCATCAACACTATTTGCGGAGTAATAGTGGCCACCCGTCTCTTTCGCTAAAGTAATTAAATCACCCGAACTAATCACTCCACCTGAAGCATACCCTACAGGGAATAATCTAACAAGGTTATCGTGTGCCTTATTTTGTATCTCACTCGCATCTACAGAAGAAGCGTTATCCCAGCCATCTGTTATAAAAATCACAGCCTTAACATCTGCATCATCAAACGGCAATGGATTCTTCGCATCCTCCGCAACAAGTCTATCTATCGCATCAGAAAGAGCATCATATATATCGGTTGCTCCCATTAGATTTGGTGGAACATAGAAACTCTCCAATGATTCCCTCAACAATTCCTTATCCGTCGTAAATGAACGAATAACCCTGTTTTCCTGCTGTCTATCGTTGTGGAACATTAATGCAATTTGATAGGAATCCGGCATATCGTAAATCATATCTATAACTGCCTTCTTAATCTCCTCCAAAGCCTCGCCAGGTCTCCGTGGGTTCGTCGGGTCATTCACTCCCGCATAATACATACTCCCAGTGTAATCAAGCATAATGATGACATTGCCTTTAATATCCTTAGGTCCAGTCAAATAATAATTAGTCTCACTTAAATCCAGGGGCACGCCATCTTCTGTAATTGTAATTCCTATCTTAGATAAATCTTCCTCAGTTTGAGTAGGAACCGCCTTCCCTGCAGAATCCCTGAGCAAGAAAACGAACCTCATAACATAAGGCGGTCTACTCCTATTAAATGCACCTTCAACAACCAGAGGTTGTTTCTCTACCCTTATCTTAATTGTCTTCGATTCTACCCCTGTCAAAACAACAGCATCGTTAGGGAATTGAATCGGGTCACGGTCAAGCGCCTCAACCTTTATTGTTTTATATTCCACATCATTCACCAGATTATCTCTATTTATTGTCACCAGTATCCGAACCCCGTCTATCAATACATTCGGAAAATCAGGATGGAAGAAATCCTCAGGATTTCCATCTTCACCATTAGCACCACCCGCTATCGGTTTAACTTCTGCAATTAAAGAATTTGCCTCTCCCTGACCTTCATAAGAAATTCGGAAATACAACTTCGATTCAAGTGGTCCTATATTTGCTATCCAGAACTCCCGCTGAACCTCTTCTCTCCCAAAATCAAGCACATCTATTGGGATTATCTCGGGTCTAAGATTAGTCTCCTGCGGAGGCTTTGATATGGCTATCACAGGTAAATCTCTTTGCTCAACCTCGATAGGAACAACAACAAAACAATTCTCAAAGTCTGCTACAAAGTAATAATTACCGGCTCCAAACAAAACTTCCTTAGGCTTACTAACGGAGAAGGTAATCTCAACATAATTTAGTCCGCTTATAGTGCCAGAGGTAGGTCTCACGGAAATTACATCTACATCTGTAGCGGAGGCATCTACTACACTACCTGACCATTTACGCTCCAATGAACTATTATTCTTCAAAATAAGTTTGGACTCAGGCAAAGTACCGCTATAATTATCAGACTGTACCGCAGCGGTCGGAACTGTCAACACCAATTCCTTGGGCACAGCCTCTATATCACTCTCTGCACACATACTAATAAATCTAAACTCCACTAATTGTTCGCCTAAAGTAGAAACAAAAATTAAACCGAAATCCGAAACACGCGCCTCTTCCCATTTCACAGTAACATCTGCAGTCCCATTTGCTGATAGCACCCCCGATGTAGGAAAAACACTTATATCCAAAGGTAATGTTTCTGTGCTCTCCCCAGGTTTGGATAGGTCAGGGACGTATTTAACTCTCCAGGTCAAATCCATATCACTTTTGTTAGTTAAGGTAACCCTGGCTTCCGTTATCATAGGTTTAACATACACAATCTTCGGGTCAACCAAAAACAAATTCTCAACTGTCATCGAAACCCGCACAACCTTAATATTATTACCAGAGGAAAACTTTACACCTACGTCCTTATACTCCCCTGCAGGCAAACCTGCTCTTGTCACCCTCAACTTAACCAACTGTGATGCCTTCGTCTTACCACTGATAGGTTCACAACTCAACCAACTAATCTCTTCCTCCACCCAATTACTTTCTTCCGCGTTCCATCTCACCTCAACCGCCTTCCAACTCATCTCTCTGCCTGAAGAAGAACTTATCACTACTGACTTCTCTGTCGCCTTCGGTTCAAAATAAACCGCTTCGGGATACACCTCAAATTGAGTGGAGGGTGGGCATCCTGAAAAAAATAGTGTCATTAATGAACCAAACACTACAATTAAAAAAAATATTAAACTTTGCCTCATTTTCGAGGTCCCTTTTGAATTAAAGTTTGACACTTAAAAATATAATCTCCTTTGCATCTCATAATAATACTATTGAGACTCGGTAGCAAAGACCACGTTTACCCCCGCATCCTCTAACACTTTATATACAGGCTCAAAATCCTCATAGTATGAGCCATCAGACTTAACAGTCCATTCCGGACTTAGCACCACTGTACTTCCCCCACCTAACCCTCCAGCCTGAACATTTGCTACTAATGGAGCCCAATTCTTGACATCATTATCCTTGCCAGAGATATCCAGATACTCAAGATTATATAGCCCTGCTATAACAGAGATATCAGTTATCATATTGTTTCCCAAATCAAGCCACACAAGATTCTTAAGGTCCCGCAATTCATCTATCGATGTAATCAAATTATCTCGCAAATCGAGTTTAACTAACGAGGTGCAATACCTTAATCCCTTAAGATTAGAAATACCCATATTTCTTGCGGTAAGCATAGTAATCGAACTAAGTTCATCCTTGCATAGAATAAAGAAAGGCTTGCTTAACTCTGCACGCACTGCCTTCTCAAGCATTTGGTCAGGAAATAATATAGAACCTCCTTGGAGTGCACAACACCCACCCAAACCTATTACAATTACTAAACTAATTAACAGAGTAATTATTCTTCGA
>CAZZMK010000200.1:0-18501 GCA_964655185.1 uncultured Nitrospirales bacterium
AGAGGTGATACTGCCGGAGGGGGTGGAGATGGTGATGCCAGGGGATAATGTGCGTATAAAGGCGAGGTTGATAACCCCAGTGGCGATGTCAGAGAATTTGCGCTTCGCTATCCGTGAAGGCGGTAAAACCGTTGGCGCAGGCGTGGTTACGAAAATTATAGAGTGATAAGGGATAAGTAGGAGGATTACAGTGGCAACCAGATTGAGGATAAAATTAAAGTCTTACGACCATAGGTTATTGGACCAATCTACCAAGGCTATTGTGAATGTTGCTAAGCGTAGCGGAGCGAAGGTGAGAGGTCCAATTCCTTTACCGATGGAAATTCATAAGTATACTGTGAATAGAAGTCCGCATGTGGATAAGAAGTCGAGAGAACAATTTGAGATGCGAATTCACAAGAGATTGATTGATATATTAGACCCTAGTCATGCTACGGTGGAGGGGCTTTCGAAACTTGCTCTTCCGCCGGGAGTGGATGTTGTGGTGAAAACAATTATGTGAGAACAATAACAACTGAAAATTTAAGGAAGCCCTAAGAATGGCTACGGGAATTCTGGGTAGAAAAGTAGGAATGACACGGATTTTCACTGAAGATGGGCGTTGGATAGATGTAACGCTCGTCCAGGCAGGTCCGTGTATCGTAGTTCAAAGAAAAACAAAAGACAAGGACGGCTATGAGGCAGTTCAGTTAGGGTTTGAGGAGATAAATCCTAAACGGTGCACAAAACCGCTATTGGGGCATTTCAAAAAATATGGTGTTCCGCCGATGCGGTTTTTGCGTGAGTTTAGGGTAGAGCCTGATAGTGAACTTAAACCGGGTGATGAGATTAAGGTTGATATATTCAAGATTGGCGATAAAGTGGATATTGCAGGTACATCTAAAGGTAGGGGTTTTGCTGGTGTAGTTAAGAGGCACGGTTATTCCGGCGGTCCCAATACGCACGGGTCGAATTTCCATAGAAGGCCCGGCTCAATAGGACAAAGTGCATGGCCTGCGGAAGTTTACAAGGGTAAGGGATTGCCTGGTCATATGGGTAATGTGCGTGTAACAGTGCAGAACCTTGAAGTGGTTGATGTGGTGCCGGAGAAGAATCTATTAGTAGTTCGTGGTTCCATACCTGGAGCAAACGGTAGTCTTGTAGAAATAAAGCATTCAGTAAAAATTAAGAGGAAATCATAACTATGGCAGTTATCCCGATTATAGATACGCAAGGTAATGTTGTTAGTCAGAAAGAAGTGAAGGATGAGGTATTTAATGCGCCGGAGCGAGAACACCTTGTGTATGAGGTTATTCGCGCTCTGCGAGCGTCACAGCACAGTGGATTGCACAAGACAAAGACCCGTGGGGAAGTAAGTGGTGGAGGCAGAAAGCCTTATAGGCAAAAGGGTACAGGTAATGCTCGTCATGGGAGCATAAGAGAACCGCAGATGCGAGGTGGTGGCACTGTTTTTGGTCCTCAGCCTCGTGATTACGATATTCCGATACCTGTGAAGAAGAAGAGATTGGCTTTGTGCAGTACATTAAGCGATAGATTAAGGAATCAGAGGCTTTTCGGTATTGCGGGTTTGAAAGTAGAGCAAATAAAGACGAAGCCAATTGCTCAGATGATTGAGAAACTTAATCCGGAGGAAAAGAAGACATTAATCATAACTAAAGATGTGGATAAGAACCTGGTATTATCCACCAGGAATATCCCGAATGTTGAGGTTAGGACATCGGCAGATGTAAATGCTTATGATGTGCTTTGGGCATATAAAATTTTCATTCAGGAAGAAGCAATTCCGTCGTTGGAGGAGAGGTTGTCATGAATAGAGAGCCGTATCACATAATCAAAGGACCGGTTATAACTGAAGAGTCGCAAATTCAAATAGCGAAGGCAAATCAGTATACATTTAGAGTTGACCCCCGGGCGAATAAGATAGAGATAAAGGAGGCTATAGAAGCAATGTTTCCTGGGGTGCATGTGGTAAAGGTGAATACAATGAATTATGAGGGTAAAAGTAGACGGATTTTCGGGACACGCAAGTTTGGCAAGAAGCCCAATTGGAAGAAAGCAATTGTAACATTAAGACCCGGTGAAAAAATAGAATTTGTGTAAGGAGTGAATGGATATGCCGTTGAAGAGATTTAAGCCATATACGCCGTCTCGCCGCCAGATGACAGTGGCGGACTTTTCAGAGATTACGAAAGATGAGCCTGAAAAGCGGTTAGTGGTCTTCATAAAGCAGAAGGCGGGGCGTAATAATCAAGGTAGGATAACAGTCAGGCGGCGTGGAGGTGGTCATAAGAGGCTGTATAGAATAATTGATTTTCGTAGGGATAAAGATGGTATTCCTGGCAAGGTAACTGCAATTGAATATGACCCTAATCGTTCAGCATATATTGCTTTAATTACATACGCAGATGGTGAGAAGAGGTATATCCTTGCACCACAGGGTTTGCAAGTAGGCAGTACAATAATAAGCGGTGAGGATGTAGAGGCTGAAGTTGGGAATTGTATGCCTCTTGCGAAAATCCCATTAGGGACAATGGTGCATAATGTGGAACTTACACCGGGGAAAGGAGGACAGATTGCCCGTTCGGCGGGTAATAGTTGTCAGGTACTTGCTAAGGAGGGTAAGTATGTTGTTCTTCGGTTGCCGTCAGGTGAGATGCGTAAAGTTTTGAGTAAGTGTAGAGCGACAATCGGTGTGGTCGGTAATGAGGAGCATATAAACATAAATTTAGGTAAGGCAGGTAGGAGTCGTTGGTTAAGTAGGAGGCCTAAGGTGCGTGGTGAGGCTATGAATCCTGTGGACCATCCGCATGGTGGTAGAACGCGCGGTGGGCGTCACCCGGTTACGCCGTGGGGCAAGCCCACAAAGGGATATAAAACTCGTAAGAAGAAACATAGGACAAATAAATATATACTCCGTAGAAGAAATGAAAAGTAATTAGGAGGAATAGAAAGTGCCTCGTTCACTGAAAAAAGGATATTTTGTAGACCAGTCATTGCTAGAAAAGGTGCTTAAACAACAAAGCACCGGCGACCGTAAGGTCATAAAGACTTGGTCGCGGAGGTCAACCATAATCCCCGAAATGGTGGGATTAACAATTGCAGTTCATAATGGTAGAACATTTATTCCCGTGTTCATAACGGAGAATATGGTCGGTCATAAATTAGGTGAATTTGCCCCTACTCGCACATTTCACGGGCATCCTGATACTAAAAAGAAAGGTACTCCACAGAAGAAGTAAGTAGGAGAATAATTATGATATATGCAGAGGCTCATTTGAGGCATTTACCTATAGCACCGCGTAAGGTGCGGTTAGTTGTAGATATGATAAGAGGCTGTAAAGTTGCTGAAGCAAGGGATATTCTGTCATTTACGCTAAAGCGTTCTGCAGAGCCATTGTTAAAACTTTTACAGTCTGTGGTAGCGAATGCGGAGGAGAAGGCGAGACAACAAAAAGTTCGATTAGATACTGATGAAATGAAGATAATAGAGATTCGTGTAGACCCGGGCAGGATGTATAAAACTTATTATTCTGCACCGCGTGGTCGGGCTGTCCCGGTTCGGCATAGATATTCTCATGTCCATATAGTTATAGCAGGTGAAGAGAAGAAACCAACAAGTAAGAAATAATAGAAGGAGAGAGTGAGTGGGACAAAAGGTACATCCATTTGGGTTCAGATTAGGAGTAATTGAGAAGTGGTCTTCGACATGGTACAGTGAGAATCAGTATCCGCAACTGTTCCACGAAGACCTGAAGATTAGGGATTATTTGAAACGCAGATTGTTCAATGCTGGTATAGCGCGGGTAGATATAGAAAGAGCGGGAAATAGAGTGAAGATTGTAATATATGCGGCTCGCCCTGGATTAGTGATTGGGCAAAGAGGTACTGAATTAGAAAAGATTAAAGCAGAAGTAGAAATACTTTGTCCTGGTAAGGTTATTTCCTTACAGGTGGTGGAGGTAAGATATGCGGAATTGAATGCACAATTGGTGGCAGAGAATATAGCCTTACAAATAGAGAAGAGGGCTTCATTCCGTCGTGCGATGAAGAGAGCAGTAGAAAGTGCTATGCGTTCTGGAGCAAAAGGTATTAAGATTCGTGTATCGGGTAGATTGAATGGTGCAGAAATAGCCCGTGCCGAATATGTTCACGACGGGAGCGTGCCTCTCCAAACACTTAGGGCTTGGATTGATTATGGTATCGCTACGAGTTTTACAACCTATGGCACAATTGGTGTTAAGGTTTGGATATATCTCTGCGACATCCCACCGAAAGAGTTTACACCGGGTGTTGCAGGTGTTGAAGATTTGAGAAAGATAGTACGTGAGATTGAGAAGAAGGAACACACTGTTACTAAGAAATAACGTAATTAGATTTAGGGAGATATGAAAAATGTTGTCACCAAGAAGAACAAAGTATAGGAAACAACAAAGAGGTAGAAGACGAGGGATATCCAAAGGTGCAACTGAGGTGAATTTCGGGGAGTATGGACTGAAGGCGCTGGAATCTGCATGGGTTACCGCCAGACAGATAGAAGCGGCTCGTATTGCCATAACCCGTTATTTAAGAAGGGGAGGAAAGATATTCTTAAGAGTGTTTCCTGATAAGCCAGTTACCAAGAAGCCGGCAGAAACGAGAATGGGTAAAGGTAAGGGTTCGCCTGAGGAGTGGGTGGCTGTGGTGAAACGCGGTAGAATCTTGTTCGAGGTTGAAGGAGTGAGTAAGGAAATGGCAGAGGAGGCGTTCCGCCTCGCAGGACATAAACTTCCTATAAAAACTACAGTTGTGAAACGAGATTAATTAATTTGATGAGGATAGAGTAGCATGAAGGCAAAGGATTTGAGAGAGAAAACTGATGAAGAATTGAAGGCATTGCTAGAGGAGAAGAGAAAAGATTTGGTGAATTTCCGACTCAAGATGATTACAGGTGTGGTGGATAATGTCAGAATGGGTAGGGAAATAAGAAAAGATATAGCGCGTATATTGACAATCCTTCGCGAGAGGGAACTTAAAAATAAATCTGCAGAGGTTAAGAAATGAACTTAAATTTACTCAATAGGAATTATCAGGGTTAAGGACTATGAAAGAGAAAGAGCGTGGTAGAAGAAAAGAGTTAGTTGGAGTGGTAACGAGCACCGCTATGCAGAAGACAATAACAGTAGCGGTCGAGCGGTTAAAGTTTCATCCAATATATAAGAAAGGTGTAAAACGGACGAAGAAATATAAGGCGCACGACGAAGAAAACAAGGCTAAAGTAGGTGATGTCGTGCGGATAAGAGAGTGCAGACCTCTAAGCAAAACTAAGCGTTGGAGGTTGGTGGAGATTATTAAAACTGCGGAAGTTTTAAGAAAGCAAATTAGTGAAGATGAAATTCCTAATATTAGTGAAGTGGATGAGTTGTTAAAAACTGAATCAGCAGAGGAGCAGATGGAGCAATGATACAGATATATTCCAGATTAAAGGTAGCAGATAACTCTGGTGCGAAGGTGATAAGAGTAATCCAAGTTATGGGTAGTTCCAAGAGACGCTACGCTGGCTTGGGTGATATAGTCACTGCGAGCGTTAAGGAAGCGATTCCCAATTCCAATATTAAGAAGGGGGATGTAGTGAAAGCGGTGATAGTCCGGGTGCGACGGGATACACAGAGGCCTGATGGGACTTCAATACGATTCGATTCGAATGCGGCGGTGATTCTGAATAAGCAAATGGAACCTGTTGGGACTCGTGTGTTTGGTCCGGTGGCGAGGGAACTTCGCGAAAAAGGCTTTATGAGGATTGTATCCCTTGCTCCGGAGGTTATTTAAGAGAATTTAGGAGGTTATGCATATGCATATTCGTAAGAATGACATAGTGGTAGTAATAAGAGGCGAGTATAAGGGTAAAAAGGGTAGAGTATTAGAAGTTTACCCGAAAGAAAATAAGATTTTGGTAGAGGGCGTAAATATAGTTAAAAGACATACACGCCCATCAAGCAGAAATCAACAAGGAGGAATAGTGGAGAAAGAGGCTCCTATTCATATATCGAATGTTATGCCCTGGTGTGAAGCAATAAATGCCCCCTCTAAGATTAAGATGAAAAGGTTAGAAGACGGTCGAAGAATTAGAGTATGGGCGGTAAATGGTGAAGCGGTAGATTAAACTAAGAGGAGTAATGAGCCGTGGTACCAAGGTTGAAAGAAAAATATTTAAAAGAAATTGTTCCTGAGATGATGAAGAAGTTCCAATACAAGAATGTGATGCAAGTTCCGAGGTTAGAAAAGATAGTTATAAATATGGGCGTGGGTGATGCGACTCAGGATTCACGTTTGTTAGATAATGCGATGAATGAACTTGCGCTTATAACTGGACAAAAACCTCAGGTGCGTAAGGCGAGAAAATCAGTGTCTAATTTCAAATTGCGTAAAGGTGCAAGTATAGGATGTAGAGTGACTTTGCGTGGCGACAGGATGTATGAGTTTATGGATAGATTGTTTAATGTTGCTATTCCGCGTGTCCGTGATTTTAGGGGAGTATCTCCGCGAGGTTTTGATAATTTTGGAAATTACACTCTGGGTATAAAGGAACAGACCATATTTCCTGAGGTTAATATTGATAATGTTACCCGTGTCCGTGGGATGAATGTTACTTTTGTATTCAAAAATTCTACGAATACAGAGGCGAATAGAGAAGTTTTGAGAATGTTAGGGATGCCTTTTAGTTCAATGTAATTATTGAGGATAAGGAGGTTTTGAAGTGGCAAAGAAATCTTTAATAGTAAAGGCGAATAGAGAGCCTAAATTTAAGGTTAGAAAGTATAATAGGTGCAAGAGGTGCGGTAGACCGCGAGCGTTTATGCGCGATTTTCAAATATGTAGGATTTGCTTTCGCACGCTTGCACTTGAAGGTAAGATTCCGGGAGTAACTAAATCAAGTTGGTAACCTGAAGATGAGGATTTGCAACTATGTCGTTAAATGACCCTATTAGTGATATGCTGACCCGGATTAGAAATGCCACAATGGCGGGGCATTTATCAGTGCAGATGCCTTCGTCAAAGATGAAAGTGGCTATCTGTGAGGTATTAAAGAAAGAGGGTTACATAAAAGATTTCAAGGTAGAAGAGGGACGATCATACCCTCTGTTAACAATTGAACTTAAGTATACGAGGGAGAGGAAGAGCGTAATACAAGGTCTCAGGAGAGTATCAAAACCGAGTTTGAGAAGATACTCCGGCTATCGTGAACTCAAGCCGGTAAGAAGTGGTTTTGGTATTCAGATTATGAGTACGCCGAAAGGTGTGATGACTGGCAGAGAAGCTAAGCGTTTGAAGATTGGTGGTGAAATTATCTGTGAAGTTTGGTAACCAATTTGAATTAGAAAGGAAAGAGCCGTGTCACGCATAGGAAAGTTACCTGTACTGATACCCGAAGGTGTGAAATGCGAACTTAAGGGGAATACCCTTAAGGTGACGGGTCCAAAAGGGACTTTAGAACGCACTTTCCACCCTGAGATGAGTATAAAAATTATTGATAATAGTATAGTTGTTGAAAGGCCAAGTGATAAGAAAGAACACAAGGCACTGCACGGACTGACCAGAGTTTTAATTAATAATATGATAATCGGCGTGACGAAGGGTTATGAGAAGACCTTGGTTATAGAAGGTATAGGATATCGTGCTTCTTTGCAAGGTAAGAATTTGAACCTTTCGTTAGGATTCAGTCATCCAGTAACAATTGAACCGCCACCGGGAATAACATTTGTGGTGGACAACCCACAAACTATAAGGGTTGTAGGTATAGACAAGGAATTGGTTGGTCAGGTGGCTGCTAATATTCGAGCGTTGAGAAAACCTGAACCCTATAAAGGTAAGGGTATTCGCTATAGTTATGAAAGGATTCGGAGGAAAGAAACTAAAGCAGGTAAATAGGACTATTATATCCAGAAGGGATTGAAACTATGAAGAAGGTTTACTTGAAGCAAATAAGATTAGAGCGTAGAAAGAAGCGCGTTAGGAAAAAGATATTCGGTACTTCGGAAAGGCCAAGGTTGAGGGTTACTCGCACATTGAATCATATCTACGCTCAAATTATAGATGATACCAGGGGCCATACACTTGTGTCTGAATCCTCGGTACAGATGAAGATTAAAGGTGGAAACATTGAATCTGCAAAGCAAGTGGGATACTCGTTAGGAAAGAAGGCACTTGCAGCTGGTATAACGAAAGTTTGTTTTGACCGTGGTGGAAGAAAATACCATGGTAGAATAAAAGCCCTCGCAGATGCGGCAAGAGAAGCAGGACTTCAATTTTAGGAGATAAGAGGATATGATGGAAAAGAGAAGAAGAGTTTTAACAAGTGATGAAGAAGAAATCGTACAGCAACCCTCTGAACTTATTGAGCAGGTTATAAGAGTTAGTAGAGTTGCGAAAGTAGTAAAAGGAGGTAAAAGATTTAGTTTCTCTGCTTTAGTTGTGGTTGGTGATGGTAATGGTAGAGTTGGTGCGGCAATTGGTAAAGCAGGTGAAACTGTAGATGCCATTAGGAAGGCTACCGAGAAAGCCAAAAAGAGTATGTTCAAAGTCCCGATTGTTAACACTACCATTCCGCATGAAGTAATAGGTAGATGGGATGCGGCGAAGATATTGTTAAAGCCTGCTACTAGGGGAACAGGTATCGTTGCTGGTGGACCTGTGCGTGCGGTTCTTGAAGCGGCAGGATATGCAAATGTGCTTACGAAATCGCTTGGCTCAAATACAGCGGTGAATGTCATCTGGGCAACATTGGATGCACTCAGGCAATTGAAGACGCGGGAAGAGATACTCCAAATTCGTGGTTTACTTCCGTCGCGTCAGCCAGGACCGAAAACTGAGTAATAGTAAGGGAGTGGAGATATGGAACTACATACACTTAAATATGCACCTGGTTCAAAAAAGAGAGTAAAGCGCGTCGGTAGAGGTCCGAGTTCCGGACATGGCAAGACCTCGACACGAGGGCACAAGGGTGCTCAAGCCCGTGCGGGATATCGTAAGAAGATTGGCTTCGAAGGTGGGCAAATGCCATTACATAGAAGAGTGCCTAAGTTCGGTTTTCGTCATGTAAAGAGGTATCCAATGGCTATAGTGAATGTGGGTACGATTGAAAGATATTTTGAAGCAGGTGCAGTAATAACATCCGAAGATTTGATAAGGAGGAAGTTTGCTAAGAAACTTAGAGGTGGAGTGAAAATATTAGGTAAAGGTGAAATTACTAAACCTGTTCATTTGATAGTGCAGGCTATTTCACCTTCCGCTAAACAGAAGATAGAGGCTGTGGGCGGTAAGGTTGAAATAAAACCAATAGTAGGAAGTGCAGGTGAACAGGGGACTGAGATTATAGAAGCAGAGAAGAAAGAAGAATAATTCCAATGAAGGAGTAAAGTAGTGGCTCAGCCATTAGAAGCCTTTAGAAATGCTTTTAAGATACCCGAATTAAAAAGCAGGATTTTGTTTACGCTAATAATGCTTGCTATTTACAGGTTAGGTTGTCATGTGCCAGCACCGGGTATCGATGGTTCTGCTCTTGCTCAGAGGATAAGTCAGGGTGGAGGACTACTTGGGTTCTACGATATGTTCAGTGGCGGTGCATTTGCGCGGGCAACGGTATTTACCCTTGGGATTATGCCTTATATCACTGCTTCAATTATTTTCTCATTGTTAATACCAATTATCCCGTCGCTCGAGAAGTTACAAAAAGAAGGGCAGGAGGGACAGAGAAAGATAAATGATTATACCCGTTATCTAACAATTGGATTGTGTGTAATACAGTCGATAGGTATCGCATGGTTTTTGCAAGGGTTGGGAAGAGAGATTGTCCCGAATCCAGGTCCGATGTTTATTTTTACTTGCATTTTAACTTTTACCACAGGTGCGGCTTTCGTGATGTGGATTGGTGAACAAATTAGTGAGTTTGGTATTGGGAATGGAATGTCCTTGATTATATTTACGAGTATAGTATCACGAATGCCGGCGGCGTTGAGGCATCTCTTCCAACTTGTATTTGTATCCAGACAATTAAATATGCTTCAGGCGTTGATTCTTGTTTTCTTATTGGTAGCGGTTATAGCGGGAGCGATTGCAATAACTACTGCTCAAAGGAGAATACCTGTTCAGTATCCACGTCAGGTTCAGGGTAGGCGTGTAGTTGGAGGGCAGAAAAGTTATTTACCACTTCGTGTAAATCAAGCGGGTGTTATACCGATTATATTCGCGAGTTCAATATTATCTCTTCCTGCTTATTTAGGTGATACGATACGAATACCTGTACTTGAGTGGTTTATCCGTGAATTCTTCTATCCTGGCAATGTTGGGTATGCTATATGTTATGCGATATTAATTATATTTTTCTCATTCTTCTATACTGCGGTGACATTTAATCCTGTTGAGATAGCAGATAATATGAAAAAGTATAGTGGAGTCATAGTTGGAGTGAGACCTGGGAAGGCAACTGCAGAGTATTTGAATTTCGTAATGACGAGGATTACATTTGCCGGTTCTATATTCCTTGCAATTATAGCATTATTACCTGAAATAGTGTATTTCTTTATCAAAGTGCCTGATTGGACTATTGTTCAATTTTTTGGTGGAACGAGTTTGCTGATTTTGGTAGGTGTGGCTTTAGATACAATAAAGCAGATTGAACAGCATTTGCTTATGAGGCATTACGATGGATTCAGTGGTAAGGCGGGCAGAATTCGCTCGCGAAGACTCTTCTAAGGTTTTACAAATACTTGAAAGCAAATTTCTTAAAGAGTTATAATATAAACCTTTACTCCAGAGGTAGCAAAATGCGGTATGGTAGTAATTCGTTCTGAATGGGAGATTGAACTCCTCCGTACCGCAAATCAGATTGTGGCTGATGTGCTTGCTACCCTGGCGGAATATGTGCGTCCCGGTATAACGACAAAAGAGTTAGATATAATAGCAGAGGAAATGATTAGAGATAGAGGTGCAGTGCCGGCTTTTAAGGGTTACCGCGGGTACCCCGCGGCAACTTGCATCTCAGTGGCAGAAGAGGTTGTTCACGGAATAACGGGTAAGAGAATGTTGAAAGAAGGGGAGTTTGTGAGTATAGATGTCGGCACGTGTTATTGTGGCTATTATGGCGATGCTGCAATCACAGTGCCGTGTGGTGAGATAGATGAGAATAGGAGAAGATTAATCGAGGCTACAGACCTGGCACTTTCTCGAGCGATTGCTGTGGCCCGAGAAGGGAATACCGTTAATGATATAGGAACGGTGATAGAGAAAACTTGCAAGGAATATGGTTTTTCAGTTGTGAGAGATTTTGTTGGACACGGAATAGGAACGGAAATGCACGAGCCATTGCAAATACCAAATTTTGATACTGGAAAACCTGGCATAAAGTTGCGTAGTGGTATGGTGCTTGCAATTGAACCTATGGTGAACATGGGCTCGTCAGCGGTCCGTGTATTAGAAGATGGTTGGACTGCTATCACTGTAGATAGATTGCCAAGTGCACATTTTGAACATAGTGTGGTGGTGAGGAAGGACAAGGCAGAAATATTATCTTTTACTGACAAGTTAGTCTGGGGGCAAAGGGATATTGAGGGAAGAAATTGAATTATGAAAGAAAAGCCAATAGAGGTTGATGGAATAGTAACAGAGACATTACCCAACTGTATGTTTAGAGTGCAGTTGAAGAATGGACATACGATTCTTGCTCATGTGTCCGGTAAGATGAGGATGAATTACATTCGAATCTTACCGGGCGATAAGGTTAGGGTTGAAATGTCTCCTTATGATTTAACAAGAGGAAGAATAACTTTTAGATATAAATCATCAGGACAAACGCTTCCTATAGACAATCAAGATGAGGATTAGAGGTATGAAAGTGAGAAGTTCGGTGAAAAAGATTTGCGAGAAGTGTAAGATTATTCGCAGGCATGGTCAGGTTCGAGTAATTTGTCAAAATCCCAAGCACAAACAGCGTCAGGGATAGAAAAGGAGGTAGACTATGGCAAGAGTAGTAGGCGTAGATTTACCGAAGGATAAAAAACTTGAGTTTGCATTAAGATATATCTACGGCATTGGCAGAACTCGTGCTCGTGAAGTATGTGAGGCTACAAATATTGACCCGAACATCAGAGTCAGAGATTTGACAGATGAGCAGGCAAGTATCTTAACTTCTTATATTCAGTCGCACTACAAGGTGGAAGGCGATTTGCGTAGGGAAGTCACAGGGAACATAAAGAGATTAATGGATATCGGATGTTATAGGGGTATTCGTCATAAGAGAGGTTTGCCAGTGCGCGGTCAGCGGACCCATACTAATGCTCGGACACGCAAGGGTCCGCGCAGAGCAATTATGAAGAAGAAACAAAAATCCTAATGGGTATATAACATTGATAGGTTTGAAAAAGGAATTAAATATAAAAATACATCATAAGATAGGAGGTTTTGCCTGTGCAAAAGGATAGAAGGAAAGGCAGGACGACAAAGAAAAAGAAGGTTTTGTTGAATGTAACATCTGGCAAGGCGTATATCCAAGCCACATTCAACAATACGATTGTATCTATTACAGACCCGAATGGGAATGTTATTGCTTGGTCGAGTGGTGGACAAGTCGGATACACAGGCTCCAAAAAGAGTACTGCTTATGCGGCACAACTTGCAGCAGAGCAGGCGGCGAAGAAGGCTCTTGAAATGGGACTGAAAGAAGTTAGTGTGTATGTGAGTGGTCCGGGTGCGGGCAGAGAATCTGCCATCCGTGCGATTCAAGCAGCAGGATTAAATGTGACTATGATAAAGGATAATACTCCTATCCCGCATAATGGTTGCAGACCGAAGAAGAGAAGAAGAGTATAAAGGCCGTTTCAATAATTTTAGGGATTATAGTCAATAAAAAACAAAACCTAAACAAGCAAGGGGAATAACTCGATGAGAGTAAAGGATTTTCTAATTCCTGAAGTGGTTCAGTTTGACCCTTCCTCAAATGATAGGTATGCGAAGATAATTGTGGAGCCTTTTGAAAGAGGCTACGGTATCACAGTAGGTAATGCTCTCAGGAGGGTGTTGTTAGCCTCACTTGAGGGTACTGCAGTTACTGCTATAAAGATTGAAGGAATACATCATGAGTTTTCCCCTATACCGGGATTTAAAGAGGATGTTACTGACTTAGTATTGAATTTGAAGAGATGCCAAATTTCCTTGACTCAAGGAGATTCCTTAATATTTCCCTTTGAACATGTGGGGGAAAATATAATCACAGCAAAAGATTTATTTGAGGGTCAGCCAATTGAAGTATACAATCCTGACCATGTCATAGCGGTGCCGGTTCGTTCAGATGCAAAATTACAGATGGAGATAAAAGTTCAGAGAGGTAGGGGATATTACGTACCTGCGGAAGAATTGGAAGTGGGACATGCGGAATTAGGGACTATATATCTCGATGCGAGTTTTTCACCAATAACGAAAGTAAACTTTCTTGTGGAAGATGCTCGTGTGGGACAAAAGACCGATTATGATAGGTTAATCCTTGAAATATGGACTAATGGCTCAATAACACCTGAAAAAGCATTAGAGGAATCGTCTGCACTTCTGATAGACCATTTAAAGATTTTTGTGAAGCAGGAGAGGGTAGAGGCGAAACTGGAAGAGCAGGAAGAATCAGAGTCTGAATACGACGAGAGGATGCTAAATTTACTTTTGCAGAAGTCAGTAGAGCAGGTTGAATTTCCACAAAGGGCTATAAATTGTTTCAAGCGGGCAAATATTAAGACGCTTGAAGACCTTGTTAAGCATACCGAGGAAACGCTTGCAATGTTGCCAAATCTCGGGCAGGGTACCTTGAAACAGATAAAAGAGGTCCTTGCTAAGTATGGTTTGAGACTCGGGATGAAGGAACGGACCGAACTCAAGAAACCAGTGGAATTTTATGAGCCTGGGGCATCCGGACAGGATGATGATTTTGTTACTGAAAAGATGATAGATATGGATGAAGAAGAATCTGAGGATGAAGAATAGAGAAATAAATCGAGGAGATATGAAGTATGCGTCACAGGAAAGCAGGTAGAAGATTAGGCAGAAATACATCAAGCAGGCAAGCATTGATAAGGGCTTTGCTCTGCGGTTTATTTAAGCATGATGCAATTGAAACGAGTCTTGCGAAGGCAAAGGAATTAAGAAGATTTGCAGAACCATTAATTACCATAGCCAAGACTGACACGGTGCATCACAGAAGGCTTGCGTTTGCAAGACTTCGTGATAAGGCTGTAGTTACAAGACTGTTCACTGAGATAGGTCCCGCTTGTGCAAATAGACCAGGTGGATATACTCGTGTTATACGGTTAGACCACAGGTTAGGTGATGGTGCTCCATTGGCTCGAATAGAGATAATAGATATGATAGAAAAGAAAGAAAAAGAGGCTAAGAAAAAATAATAGCCCTTCACAAATTATAAAAGGTAGATTTTTATGAATTACGGTTTGCAACTCTATACTGTTAGGGAGCCCGCCAAGAAGGACCTCAAAGCCACATTGAGAAAAGTAAAAGAAATGGGCTTTAACTATGTCCAGTGGAGTGGAATGCCAGACCTGCCAGCCGAACAAATAAGGGCTGAGCTTGATGAAGCGGGACTTAAAGCGGTAGCCGCACATATCTCGGTGGAAAAGTTCGAGAATGATTTTGATAATCAAGTTAAATTCTGGAAAACAGTTGGTGTTACTGATGTGGCTCCGGGCGGGATGATGTCTGATTGCAGGTCTGACCTGGAAGCATGGCTCAGAGGATGTGCTCGTTTGGATAATCTTGGGGCGCGTTTACGATTGCAGGGATTGAGACTATCCTACCATAATCACGATTGGGAACTGCAAAGCTTTCCAGGACAAACAGCATCAAAATTGGAAGTGCTGTTGCAATCTACCTGTCCTGATAATCTGTATGCGGAGTTTGACCTTGCTTGGCTATATATAGGTGGGGCCAATCCGGCTGATATTTTGAAAAAATATCCTAAGCGTTGCCCTGTAATTCATGTTAAAGATACAGTAATTCAAAAGGGACTTGTCGGGAAGAAACATATTTTTGTCCCATTGGGCAAAGGGGAACTCAAGTGGGAGGAGATTATACCTGCATGTAAAAGTGCAGGCGTTGAATGGTATATCTATGAGCAGGATAGTTTCCAGGGAGATATGTTTGAAGAGATTAGCATTAGTTTAGAGTTTCTTAAAAAGTGGCTATCTTGAAATCTGCAATGAGTACCGATACTGTAGATAATACACATCCAATTGTTGCCCTCCAACTGTATACCATTAGGGACGCACTTTCTCAAAATCTGCACGATACCCTCGGTAAGGTTGCTGAAATGGGTTATCGGTATGTTGAAGTTGCAGACACATATAATTACACTCTTCCTGAATTTGTAAAGATATTAGAAACATATAACCTAACTGCAATCTCTTCTCATATTGATTATCTTGTATTATTACAAGATGCTCAGAAGGCAATAAAAGAAGCGAAAGAGGCAGGGGTTAAGTATATAGTGATACCGTGGATAGGTCCTGAAGTGTGGGAAAACGACTCGCTGAGAAAAGACACCATCTCTATGATGGATGGTATAGCAAAGGATTGCAATAAGCAGGGAATTCAACTCTGTTATCATAACCACGCCCACGAGATAAACAACCCAATGGGAATTAATTTCTTAGACTTTATTATAGAAAGTACATCCTCCATATGGCTGGAGTTGGACTTAGGTTGGGTATATGTTGCAACGGGTGAAAACCCGCTAAATCTGGTAAAGAAATATACAAGCCGAATTGGATTATTCCATCTGAAAGATGTTGAGCAGATAGACCCCGTTCTTTTTACTGAATTAGGGGAAGGCAAAAGTATTAATTGGGCACAGATTTTACCTGAAATATGGCAGATTAACAAAAGTCCGTGGATTATTGAGCAGGATGATAATTTTAGAGAAAATAGTATTTCAAGCGCTGGAACAGGTTTTATCAACATTCAGAAAATTTTAACCAAGATTTAGATATAGACGATAATATTTAGAGGGTGAGGAGGTCGTAGTAAATGAAAATCCTCGTAACAAGTGCCTTGCCTTATGCTAATGGTCATATACATCTTGGACATATTGCAGGTGCATACTTGCCTGCTGATATATATGTGCGGTATCAGCGATTGAGGGGGAGAAAGGTACTCTATATCGGCGGGTCAGATGAGTATGGTGTCCCTATCACATTAACTGCACTAAAAGAGGGTAAGACACCGAAGGAGGTAATAGACTACTATCACAATGCTAATGCGGAAGCCTTTAGAAGGTTAGGTATTTCTTACGATATATACGGTAGAACTTCTTGGGATTTGCATATTGATACTACCCAGACATTTTTTAGAACGCTTTATAATAAGGGTTATATCTTCACACGAGAAATGGAACTATGGTACTCTACACAGTCCAATAGATTCTTACCAGATAGGTATGTAAAAGGACAATGCCCCAAATGCGGATATGAAGATGCTAATGGGGATGAGTGCGAAAGGTGCGGTGCTCAATATTCTGCTAAGGAATTGATAAATCCGAGGGCTAATATACCAGGCGATAATTCAACGCCTATTTTGAAACCTTCTCTACATTGGTTCCTTGACTTGCCCCAATTCAAGGATAGATTGTTTGAATGGATAAATTCTCATACGGAATGGCGTAGCAATGTGCGCGGAATGGCTTTGAGTTGGGTTAGCGATTTGAGACCGAGATGTATAACTCGGGATACTGATTGGGGTGTTCCAATACCTGTTGACCATCCGGAGGCTAAGAATAAGCGAATTTATGTGTGGTTCGATGCACCTATCGGGTATGTTACGAATACACGTCAATGGGGTATAGATAAATATAATGACCCACACGCCTGGGAAGACTGGTGGAAGAACCAAGATACGAAACTTGTTCACTTCATAGGTAAAGATAATATTCCGTTCCATGCGGTCATATTCCCTGCGATGTTGATGGGGCAGGACGGGTATATCCTTGCGGATAATGTAGTCGGTAATGAGTACCTGAATATTTTTAATCGGAGGACGGGAAAGTCTGAGAAAGGCTCCAAATCTAAAGGGAATATGATAAGAGTGGCATGGGCTCTCGATAAGTTGGGGACTGTTCCCATAAGGTATTACCTCTCTGCAATAATGCCCGAATCGAAGGATTCAGACTTTGATTGGGATGAGTTCAGAAATCATTATAATGGCGAACTGTGCGATGTGGTAGGGAATTTTATTCACAGAACGCTCACTATGACGGTGAAGAATTTCGAGGGTAAAGTGCCACAGCCAGGTGAGTTTGATGATGCAGACAGGGAAATGCTGAATGTCATTTTCGATACCCAGAATGTGGTAGCAGACTCTATTGAAAACTACCGGTTCCGCCAGGCTCTCGAGAAATGGGTTGACCTTGCAAGGAAGGCTAATGGCTATTTTGATTCCAAACAGCCGTGGGTTACTCGGAAGACTGATATGGTTAGAACGGGAACGACTTTATATGTTTGTATGCAAGTGGTTAAGGCTCTATGCATATTAATGGAGCCCTTCATACCCGATGGTAGTTATGCATTAGCAAAAATAATCAATGTTGAAATCAAGAGGCAGGGACCTGAAGGTGGAAGTGATATCTGGAGCGAAATTAGCAAGCCACTTCCTGCAGGTAGCCCACTTTCAACACCTCAGGTGCTTTTCCCGAAGTTAGAACAGGAATACATTGAGAAGTTAGCAGAGGAGCATGAACAAGGATTGGCAAGTTAAGCGAAATTTGATGGTATAAAAAGTTAGTGTCAATGTTAACAGACGTTTCAAGGGATACGGAATTCTCTCAACTTTATCAGAGTAAAAGTTTTCTGCTTCCTATTGTAGTATTTCTCATTGTTTTAGGGTATGGGTTGGGATTAACATTTTTATTTCTTGTGGTAAAGTTGCCTTTTATTTGGGTATTAGCATTTGGGTTAGCATTTCCTGTAGGTGTTTTATATCTACTTCTACCTTTGAAGT
The DNA here is from genome assembly GCA_964655185.1 of uncultured Nitrospirales bacterium. Lineage (GTDB taxonomy): Bacteria > Hydrogenedentota > Hydrogenedentia > Hydrogenedentales > Hydrogenedentaceae > Hydrogenedens. The sequence continues at coordinate 18,016 of CAZZMK010000200.1, forward strand.
ACTCTGCTACCATCTTCCTTGTGTTTATGATGTTGAGTCATTATTATCTCTCTCCTTTCATTTTCCCAGTGGCAGGAATTGAACTTCACCCTCGCGAGTTGATGAACTTTGCCTTCATAGCAAACTTTTGTGTAAATGTTGTATTTGGCAGAGTTTATTGGCGTAAAAGTATTTTCCTTTTTTTTGCCTGGTTGTATTTCTCTTTCTTCGTTTATTGTGCAGTGGTAGGATTTTTATTCGGACATCATTGGCAGAGGGTAGTTGCGGAAGCGAGGTTCCCTGTATTTTTCTTTTCCGCTTTCTTACTTCCTCACTGCTGGAAAGATTTGGATGAATTAAAGCAGACCCTGAAAGTTATGCTTGGAGTGTCATTAATCGTAGTCATCGCAACTTATGGAGTATTTATTTATCCCCTGATTACTGGGAGATTTTTTAGAACCTATAATTTTTTGGGGGCATTTTTACCATACAATATAGGTCCTATCC
>CAZZMK010000201.1:0-3154 GCA_964655185.1 uncultured Nitrospirales bacterium
CGTTCCCTGCACGAGGCTCTTCCTATCTTAAATCAGCAGTGGAAGATATTCGCAAGACTTTGCCCACGGAAATGGATTTAATTTGGGTCAACGATGAGGGACTATTTATTCAATCTACTGTTAATGATACTATTTCTAATATCATACAAGGAATTCTCTTAACCGCAGGGGTATTGTTCTTTTTCCTGTACAACATTAGATTGACCTTTATTGTCGGTATTACTATGCCGCTTACTATTATTATAGGCCTTTTCTTTATTAAGTTGCTTGACTATACATTAAATGTTTGTACCTTACTCTCCCTTGGACTTTCTGTAGGAATACTTGTTACCAACTCAATTGTGGTCCTCGAAAGTATAATGTCTGAGTTTACGAAGAGTAGGGATGCTAAAAGTTCAGCGGTAAAGGGGGCAAATAAAGTATTTATAGCAGTTCTTGCGAGCGCCGGCACTAATTTGGTCGTTTTATTTCCAATCGCCACTATGGGCTCGCAGGTAGGGTTATTTATGGCGCCATTTGCTTGGACTATGATAATTGTAACTGCCGTATCTTTGTTTATCTCTTTTACCTTAACACCTCTACTTGCTTCTATATTATTAAAGCCTACAAAAGAAAAAGGGATACTGAAGAAACTTAGTGGGGGCTTTGATGCAATTTTAGATTACATTAAAAAAGGGTATGAAAAAATTCTTAAAATTTTTGAACATAACAGATTCTTAGCCTTGTTGTTTACTGCAATGGTTGTAATTATCTTTATCTATTCTCTCTCATTGATTCCTAAAGTAGGTTTTGGTTTCTTTGAAGAACCAGATAGAAGTGCCATTATAGTGAGGTTAGAATATCCTACAAACTATAATTTAAATTTGAGTGTGGAGAGAGTAAAAGAGGTCGAAAATACACTGAGAGATTTGCCTCATCTAAAACATACATTATCTCTTATCGGTAAAGTAGAGGGTATTATAGGTCAAAGTTCCGAAGGCGTATATCTTGCTCAAATACTTTTAGTATTTGATGACAAAACAAATAGACCGGAATATCCAATTGATAAGTTGAAAAATATAATTAGAGAAAAACTAAAAACTCATCTTGATTCACAAATAAGAGTGGCTACTCCTACTGCAGTGGGGGGTATATCTTATCCAATTGAATTAGAAATATCGGGAGATGACAGAGACGAAATAAGAAATATGGTTGCAACTATTAAAGAACATTCTAAAAAAGTTCCAGGACTTTTAGATGTTGATACTAGTGTAAGAATAGGCAGACCTGAGATCAGAGTGTATCCTAATAAATCTCTTCTTGCAGATTTAAATGTTCCGCCTGTGATTGTTGGCATGCTTTTGAGGGGTAACCTGGAAGGTATCACCGCCGGTGTTTTTAAGAAAAGTGGTAGAGCCTATGATATCGTGGTAAAAATGGAAGAAGAATTAGGTAAAGAACAAGTAGAAAATTTCTTACTTCCTGGTGCTCCAGGTATGCCTATACCACTATCCTCTGTAGCAAAAGTAGAAGAAACTAAGTCTCCTGTTGCTTTATATAGAAAAGATAAAAGAAAAATTGAAAAACTGTTTGCTAATCTTACTCCACGAAAGCCATTAGGCACCGCGGTGAATGAACTCAATCAGTTAATCCAGAAATACGTCGACTTTCCACCAGGATATGGATTTAATTATTACGGGCAATATGAGGTAATGACTGAAGCCCAGGCAGAGTTTGCGAGAGCAGGTATAATCGCTATTGTATTAGTAATTTTGACACTGTCCGCAATTCTCGAATCATTTAAACAGCCTTTCTTTATTCTTATTACACTTCCTTTAGGACTTATAGGAGTTATATGGTCACTTTACCTTACAGGGTATTCTTTGTCAATGTTCGTATTACTGGGTTTGGTAATGTTATCAGGGATTGTTGTTAACAATGCTATATTGATTATGGATAGGTTAAATCAACTCGTAGCATCAGGTATGTTAAGGCATAAAGCAATGATTCAATCTGCTAAAGAACAATTTAGGCCTATATTGATGATAACTCTTGCTGCCATTGGCGGAATGATACCGATCGCATTTGGAAGAGGTATAGGAAGTGAAGTAAGAACAGACCTCGGATTAGCAAGTATAGGTGGTATTGCAGTCAGCGGGGTGCTTACATTGATAGTTATACCTATATTGTACGATTTGTTTACCAGAGGAAAAATTGAAAACAACAATATAGAATAGCAGGTCTAGTCTTTTAGGTCTAAATATAGTAATGCCAAAACGCATTGTTAAGTGTATATTATTTTGCCTTTTGTGCATTGATAATCTTTGGGCAAATACTCAATATATTTCTGAATTTCCAGCAACCTCTTTTAATGGTATTTACAAATGGAAAATTTCCTCTGACGATTTAGTAATTCAAAAACTCTCAGATACCTATGGAAAAACATATTTCAAAATCTGTGTGTGCAAAAACTATAAGAATAAATGGAATTTTTTCTTTCTTCACATCCCATTGAGTTCAGTTATTAATGAAAAAGATTTTTTGGGAATTGAGATTAGAACTTTAATTAGGATTGTTGAGAAAAGAGATTCTATAGGTGCAGGTGTTTCTATCCATTTCCTAAATGATGAAGGCATCAGAATCGAAACTGTTGAAGAAAGATTAACTGAGCTGACAGATTTTTTTGTCCCAATTATTCTATGCGCGAAAACCACACCACAAACATCAAGTTTGAGAATAGCAATTTTTCTACACCAAGATGTTAAGATAGAAGTCTATGAACCAGAAGTATATATTTCCCCAATTGATAAAGTCGGTAGAAATAGAGTGTTTTTAGAAAATGTAAAGAAATTTCACAAAAATAGATTGATAGGTTTTGGTGTAGAAGATGATGGCAGATTTTACGATATCTATAATCAGAAATTAGGTGTGGATGACAAAGCAAAATTATTGAGAATAGTTCGACTAAATTATTTGAGACCTCACTGGGTAAGAACATTCGTATGGTTTAAAGATTGGGCCCCCAAAGGCGATGGGCATACTTTTACTTGGGATAGTGACGGAATAAAGAGTCTATGCAGAACACTTGAGTACTATCAGAGTAAGAATATTCCTGTAAATCTTACGTGTGTAGCCTGGGGAATGAAAAACCCCTGGGATGATTCTGAAATTAGAG
>CAZZMK010000202.1:0-6311 GCA_964655185.1 uncultured Nitrospirales bacterium
ACAAGTACATATAATCAGATGGCAAGTTTCTCATCGATAACCTCTTTTCTAAGCCCCTGTTGGAGATATTCTATAGTAGGGGCGATTGGCAATCGCCCTCTGACGCGATTGGCTAATCGCCCCCTTATTCTTCTTCCCTTCTCTGTCTGCGAAAGAAAGAAATTTGGTTTTCCAATATAACTCTTTGTCGGGTGCAGTCGTCTATCGGTTTGAAGGGCGGAATAGCCCAACTTCTTTTGCAGTTTCACTATCAGCCGTTCCAATTCTTCGGAAGGCTTATTCCGATTCGTGTTGTGTCATCTCAATTGAGGTAATAAGCATTCTAAATTGCTTTGGCTCATATTATATCGCTTCAAATACTTATATAAAATTCTTGCGAGAGATATTGTAGAAGTAGCAAATCTCTTTAATCTAAAGTATTTACTTTCTTGATTTTTATTTTCTGATATTTCATAATCATATTCAGTCTCTAATAATAACTTGTCCTTGTAGGTATCGGTTCATAGGTAGCACCTCCTTAGGTTGTTATTAGTTTTGTATATAATACCCTAAGTCAGGTGTCACCTATGTCCCATACTTCTTCATATTATTTGTCAAAACAATATACTAATACAGGTTTTGATGTATGAGGTTATACTACATCTTTGGAATACCAATATTACTTTACATATTCAATCTCACCGCTCTCCCATCATACTCAAAAGAGCCCTGGGAATTCTTTGCCCTCCACGCCTTCGACCACCTCGATAATCTCGATAAGCAAGCAGAACCTGCATATCAATGTGGAGTCTCAGTTATTTATGCCTGCGGTGTAGGAGTGCAAGGATACATCGGAATACCACCAGAAGATGAATGGGAAAAAGCCAAAAATGATGCCCAACAATATGCACAATATGCCAAATCTCTGGGAATACCTGTAGTGTTAGGCTACCTATGTTCAACATCCATAGTTGGACTTAAAAACTTCGACAAAAACTTTCCCGCTGAGTTAAAAAACCGACTTTCCACTCCCCCTTCGGAATGGCTTCAACAGGATATAGATGGTAAACCTCTCCCATCCTGGTATGGAGGCGAGTATAATCCTGCGTGTATGAACAATCCCGACTGGCAAATATACCAAAAATATATGGTCAAGACACAATTAGAACTTGGCTTGGATGGAATTTTCTTCGATAATCCAACTGTACACCCTCAGGGATGTTACTGCCCACATTGTATGCAAAAATTCGCAAACTTCCTCCAATCAAATGGGGAAAAAATAAATGACGCATCCCTCCCCACTTTGAGGAATCTCGCAAAGACTCGCTCAGCCGAGTTTAAAAAATTCCGTTGCACCATAGCCCGCGATTTCTTCTCAGAGATGAGAACCTACGCAAAACAAATAAACCCCAAAGCGTTAATCACAGCAAACAATAGTCTCAATTCCCCTGAAGTAATCTACTCCCAATGCCACAGTTACGGATATAACATAAAAGAGATGAGCAAATCACAAGATTTCGTTGTGATAGAAGATATGTACTCCACACCACGCCGAACTTCCAAAGGAGCAACAATTGAGTGTAGCCCCACTTATGACCTTGTCAATTCCATCATAGGCAAAAAAACATTAGTAGCAGTAACTATAGCAGATGGGAACTACCATACCCCGCCTAATATGACAAATCTTGCTATCTTCGAAGCGTTCACCAGAAATACAAACTATATGCTTTGGCCCACATGGAAAGAATCACAAAGGCAAAGAATGATTCAAACCATAGGGTCATTCGTAAAGTGGCTAAAACAACATTCGCCAGAAATCGAATCTGCTACCCGCAAGTATGATGTACTTCTATATTTCCCATTTGAGGAATGGATTAACTCTCAAAACTGTAAGGAACTATCCATAGCCCGTGAACTAACAAAAGCAAACATTCAATATGCAATAACATCCGAGGAAAACTTTCATGAGTTCTTTCCGAAAGCCTCTATAGTCATCGCCTCCAACCCAAACTTCATACCACCCACATACACGCACCCCATAGTTGAACTCTGTGCAAATGAAAATAAAGTGTTCATAGACGGCTCAAACCAATTATTTTTTACCAAACTTAAAAAACACCTTAACAACCCCATCCTCAAACTTACTGCAGATGAAACCGTCCGTGCAATAGTAAAAGAAACTCAAAATAAAGTATTCATTATGCTCTACAACCTCAATATAGAACGATTGTCATCCTATGAAGAAAAAATTACTCCAGCAAAGGATATAGACCTATATATCAAAATACCAGCACCTACCATCGAGAAAGTTATATTCTCCACACCCGATAAAGAAATGGAGGTATCAAACTACGAAATTACCCATGCTCATAATGTTCAGCCGTATCTTAAAATCCACATCGCCGAATTAACTCTTACCGGCATAATTAAAATAATGCTTCATTCTTCAAAACCAAGCGTGGATAAAACCTAATAAAAAATTGTCATTCCACCTATGGCTTATCGCTCATAAGTAAATCCATAACATCAGTAGAGACGAGTAATTATTCGCTTCTACATTTCTCTTTTGATGATGTACTATTGACAAGTTCACATTGAAAAATTATAATACTCTCGTACATTTAACATTACTACCATTCATTATTCCCCGAACGGTATATATTAAGTGATAAATAAAAATACATCTTTTGTAACGAGAAGGAAACTCTTATGCAAATTCGGTTATTGATTTTCAAGGGTTGTCCATCAGGACCAAAGGCAGAGCAAGTACTCAAAGAGGTATTAGAGGAAGAAGGAATTAAAGACCCTATCGAGATAATCGACGTCCCTGATATGGAAACCGCTATTCGTGAACATTTTTTAGGCTCACCTACTATACAAATCAATGGACGCGACATTGAAGAGTCCAGACAACACGATGCACCATGTTATGGGTGCAGAATATATCGCACACCAGAAGGGGATAGTGGTGTTCCGCCCAAAGAACTCATCCGCTCCGCTATTCGCAAAGCATCGGATGGAAATAACTAAAACTATACAGTTTGCTTCGTATAGAATAAAGTTAAACATATAATAAAATTAGTTAAGTTCCTTAACATAATATTCTACATATAAGGATTCTAATATAATGCTCAGACTAATTCTCATTACTCTATCTTGTTATTACACTCAAACTGATACTATTCCACTCTTACCTACTGCAGAAACACCAGAGCAACGAGAAGCACGCTTGCAATGGTGGCGGGATGCAAAGTTCGGGTTATTTATCCATTGGGGTCCCGTAAGTATAAAAGGCACAGAAATCAGTTGGTCACGAATTGGACATCCTCACGACCATCCAGGAATGGAATCGGTCCCTGCCGAAGAATACGACAATTTATACAAACAATTCAATCCAGTAAAATTCAACGCAGATGCTTGGATGCAATTAGCAAAAGAGGCAGGTATGAAATACGTGGTGTTTGTCGCTAAGCATCACGATGGCTTCTCAATGTGGCACACAAAACTTCGACCCGAATACTCCATCAAAGCCACTCCGTTTCAACGCGATATATGCAAGGAAATAGCAAATTCCGCACATAAATATGGGTTAAAGTTGGGCTGGTATTATTCAACTCGGGATTGGACACATCCCGATTATTTAGTCGGTGATAACCGTAAATACGATGAATTTTACCGTGGGCAGGTTGAGGAATTACTTTCTCAATACGGTAGGGTGGACATATTATGGTTTGACCATGTTGCAGGAAACTGGCACCATTATGACTTCAAGAGTCTATTCGAAATGATGTATAGACTCCAACCGGGAATCATTGTGAACAACCGCGTTGCCCGTTTCATTCGTCCAACCGAAGATAAACCCACACCCGAAATCGAAGCGCTTACTAAAGGCGACTTCGACACTCCCGAACAACATATCGGAAATTTTCAAAACACTCGCCCTTGGGAATCTTGCATAACCATAACAGAATGTCCTGATGGAGGTGGATGGTCTTATCGCCCAGAATGCCGAACACGTTCCGCAAAAGAATGCATCCAAATGCTGGTTCAATGCGTCACAGGAGATGGCAACCTACTATTGAATGTCGGTCCAATGCCCACAGGTGAAATTGCTGAAGAACAAATAGCAGTATTGAAAGAAATAGGCACTTGGCTACAAAAATACGGCGAAAGCATCTACGCCACACGTGGAGGTCCCTATCTAAACGGAAAGTGGGGTGGTGCCACCTATTCAGGGAACAACATATACCTCCATATACTCCAGTCTCTAAATAATTCAATTACCTTACCACCACTAAAATCAAAAATACTGGAAATAACTGTACTCACTGGCGAGCAAGTAGAAATAAAGCAGACTGACAAAAATCTACATATCGAATTTCCGAAAGGACAAATCAACCCCATAGACACAATAATAAAACTTGTTTTGGACAAACCTGCAAGCGAAGAAATGATTAATGGGAAACCCATACCAATTCCAAATGAATTGAGATAGAGACACCTACAACTTCACTATTAATAAAATATCCGCATAAAAACCATACATTTCCCATATCATCGATTAAAATAGTTTCTACCATTTCACTGAAAAACATTGCAAGCATCTCTAAATTTTAGTGAGAATAGATAAGGAATCAAATATCTAATTCAACAAGAAACAAAATAGGCAAAATATATTTAGCAAGGTCAGCAAAGATGAAAAAATTAACCCTTATTTCGATAGCCACCTTAACTACGCTATACTATCTTTCCCCTATCATCTTAGCGGAAGAAAATAATAGTATCGAAAATTCATTTCGCAAACTACCAAAAAATATTTGCTTGATTTACAATGGCTCTACATCTCGCAGGCAGTGGAAAGCGAATGATTTCATCCCTTACCTAATATATCAAGACCAGCAAACAGGAGATATATTACCTCTCTTCGATGCTTTCCTATTAATAGAATACCGTACTTCCGAGGGAAAACTATTTTGGGGCGCTACTAATGAAAAGGAGTTCCCAGATGTTCACGATTGGGAATGGTTAGCCAGTGTCTGGAATAACTGCCTGAATGAACTGAACCAAGCAGTCAAGATTCTTCACGATAAAAACACAATCGAAAAAGACATTGGCATTATCATTACCATCCCCGAACCGAGCATAAATATTCACAATTTTGGCTCTATTTCAACAGACAATACTAACTTAAACTTCCAGAATGAAGCAGATAGAATTACAGCGATACGATGGTATATTAAAAAGGTACTTGCTGAGTTTTCATCTGCCCCTTACTCACACTTAAAACTCTTAGGTTTCTACTGGCTTGGCGAATCAATACCACCTACAATGGAAAATACTGTAAAGCAAACCGCTGAAATCATACACCAGGCAAACCTCCAATTCTATTGGATTCCTTACTTCACTGCACATAATGTATGGGCTTGGAAAAATCTCGGCTTCGATTTTATTTATTATCAGCCTAACTATTTTTTCAATGGGGAGGGAGGCGATACCCGCTTAGGACTAACTGCTTATCGAATAGAACAGTTCAATTGCGGTGTTGAAATGGAACTTGACAATAGAATTTTGGATTCTGAGTTACATCAATTTAGATTCTTAAGATATTTGCAAGCAGGCACCCAATTCAAATGGAACCAGAAACCTATGGCTTGGTACCAAGCAAATGACACAATACTAAAATTAGCAACAAGCCCTGATAAAAAACATCAGCAGATTTATAGAAACATCGCTAAATTCATTGCACAGAAATACCAACCTTCTGATGACCTCCCAGCAATTTCCATCTATACAATCCCACCCCGCAATGGGCTAAACCTCGCACATAGAAACAACGGCACAATAATCACCATAGAACCAACCTCAAATTTCTATCTCTCCTTTAACCTCGAGCACGCTATAGACGGAGATATTGATTGTTATTCAGGCACATCCGGTTTTGCTTGTTGTGGAATTCCGGGGGAAATAAGAATACAATTCACTGATACCCTTACTATCTCGCGCGTACAAATGCTCCTTTATAACCTCGACGAACGATATTACCAGTACCGCGTAGAAACCTCCGAAGATGGCAATATATGGAAAACTATTATCGATAAAACTCAAGGCGAACACCGTGGATGGCAAATAGACACATTCCCACCACTTCCCGTTCGCTACTTACGAGTCATTCCCCTCTTTAACTCCACAGGCCAGAACCTTTTCCAACTCGTCGAACTCGAAGTATATTGACAAAACATACACTCAATTACCCTTATCTTTCTAATACAACCTTTGGAAATCTGTATTTACTTTATAAAGTCGCTTAAATCCTCTACAGACTCCTAACCACC
>CAZZMK010000203.1:0-7128 GCA_964655185.1 uncultured Nitrospirales bacterium
AACCTTCAAATGGCGTTGTTTTTATATTTTCACTATTATCATTATCTAATGGTTTTGGATTTATTGACCAGAAGCCCTGAATAATTCCACTCCTTTTTAAGTGGTCTACTTTTTCGTAATAACTTTTAGTAATGGGGGTATTCCCGATAATAATGATAGGAATTTTTGAAGCAGTATGACTTGAGACACGGATATTAATACTTTTGCCAATGGCTTTTAGCATAGTGTCTGATGTTAGGAGTCCAGGATTGCCCTGATGAGTTTTATAGTCTCCAATACACCTTAAACTTTTAGTAACTGGGTTAAACTCCCAATTCCATACCACAGACATCTTAACTTCAATAATAGTTAAAATATTTTGCGGTTTTTGTAGAGTATCTTTTGTTTTACAGATAGCCACATCGGCTTGGGTTCGATTCGAAAGCCCGATTTCTTCTGCTATTACTCCCTGAACAGCATAGCCACCAATCACGCTTGCTATTTCAGAAAATAAATCCGTAACCCATTTCTCTGTATAAGAACCGATTAAAGAATTTCTGCTTTGTAAGGTGGATTTTACCCCGTCGTAATTTTTAGGCCAATATGCCAAATATCTCTTATCTTTGGTGATATAAAAAAGTTGTTCTGGAGTTGCAAACTCAAGAGATTTGATAAAGAAGTCTTTTCCCTGGTTTTTGTTCCAAAGTGGTAACATTAGATAAATCTCTAATTTTCAATTTGTTTTTGTTGCTCGAAGTTTTTCCTATTTCCAACCAAGGACTCTTTGATAGAAGTTTTTCAATTTTTATAAGATAGTTCACTAAATGTTGATTCTTGTTTCATAGGTGAACGATTTTATCCAATAAGTTTCTATATCCCTATAATATTGTGGTATTTATTAATCCATTATCGATTAGTGTATGGTGCGTAAGAATAGATAAATTCTATAGTCAATAATTAGAATATCAAAATATGTGAAAGTTTAGCAAAGGTAATGAGATTATCAATGGGATTTATTGTTAATTTCGGTTTTTAATAAAAGTACAAAGAGAAAACCAATAGTAGCAAGTTAATCTTTGGTGTGTTTGCGTGAAGTGGGATTTGTGCAGTGGCGGAGAGGGCGGGATTCGAACCCGCGGTACGGTTTTGCCGTACACACGCTTTCCAAGCGTGCTCCTTAAGCCACTCGGACACCTCTCCGATTATCGAAGAATTATTATAGCAACAAGATTTAATTATTCTCTACAAGCAGGTGTTATTTGCCAAAGAGTTACATTTTCGAAATAGATTGGGTATATATCGGGACCTATAGGCAAGTAAGTTTTTGTGAAATTTTAGCCAGTGGAAACTCTTTCTACATATTTCCCAGTTCGTGTATCTATTTTGACTACATCTCCTTCTTTGATAAATAGTGGTACTTGGATTTTGGCACCTGTCTCGAGTGTGCAGTGTTTCATTACATTAGTTGCGGTATCGCCTCTTACTGCTGGCTCCGCTTCTACTACTTTTAGTTCTACGAATGGAGGCATTTCAGCCACAATTGGTTTCTCCTCGAGGAAGAAAATAGAACAAATATCGGATTCTTTTAGGAATTTTTTAGATTCGCCGAGCATTTCTTCAGGAATAAATGTTTGCTCGTATGTTTCAAGGTCCATAAAATACAGCAAGCCTTCAGATTCATAGAGGTACTGCATCTTTCGTTCTAAAAGCATTACTTCTTCAATTTCATCTGACATTCTGAATGTTACTTCCATAACTCTACCCGTACGCACATTTTTGAGTTTTGTGCGGAGCATAGCGCGCCAGTTACCCGGTGTTATGTGCTGGAAATCGACTACAACCCAAATGTCATTTTCATATTTTATTGCCATGCCTCTGCGAAACTCTGATACGGAAATCATATCTCCTTCCTTCTTTTTGGTATTTTAATGATAGATTACTTTTTATAGTATTATAAAAAAACTCAATTAAAGCGTGAATATTTTAACATATTAAGGAGGTGCTTATGAACCTATTTGGGTTATTTCTATCTGTTTTTTTACTCAGTTCTGCTTTTCCTGAAGATGTGTATCCATTTAGAGATGCTCTTATTATTGTAGACCCGAGAATGGCTTCTGCTGTGGTCAATGATGATTATTTTGTAAACAGGAAAGATGCCTGGGATAAAAACAAGCCTCATCATATACATACTTTCTTCCGCAGGACTTTTGAATTATCAAAACATCCTATTAAAGGCAGACTTTTTATTACCGCTGATGACTATTTTGTGTTATTCATAAATGGAAAGTATGTGTTAGAAGGACCTACGACGGGATATCCATTTGCATATCCATATTATGAGTTTGATGTAACATCTTATTTAATCGAGGGAAAGAATACATTGTCTGTCCACACTTATTACAGGGGGCTTGTCAATAGAGTAACTGTAAGTGGAGATAATCGTTCAGGCTTGATTATGTTGTTGATAATAGAGACAGATGGTGGAAATGAGGTTGTAATAAAATCGGATAAGGATTGGAAGTGTTTACCTGTTGAGGCTTATTTACCATCTAATACTATAGGTTACAGAACTCAATTCCTTGAAAACATAGATATGAGAAAGTATCCACATCGTTGGGTAGAAGTAGATTACGATGACTCATCTTGGATGACTCCTGCTGTGAGAGATTGTGATTATAAATTTGTGAAGCACGATATAAAACCTATTAGTGTAGTTCCTGTATATCCTTCATATCATAAGGTTCTGGGTGATGGACTTCATTTCTACGATTTCGGGAGAGAAATAGTCGGTTATACAAGGATTAAGGTTAAAGGGGAGAAAGGCAAAAAAATTGTGGTATATCACGGAGAGGAACTTGACGAAAATGGGCGAGTGAGGTGGAAGATGCGGGCTAATTGTGATTATAGAGAAGAAGTAATTCTCTCAGGGGAGGATGAGGTGATACCGTTCTTTGAGTATAGGGCTTTTAGATATGTAGAGGTGGAAAATGCTCCTGAAAATATTGAATTATGGGTTGAAGAGCGACATTATCCGTTTGACGCGGGGAAACATTATTTCCAATCAAGTGATGAAAATTTAACAAAAATCTGGAATATATGTGTAAATGGAGTTAAACTTTGTTCTCAGGAAGGCTTTTTGGATTGTCCTTCTCGAGAGAAGGCACAATATTTAGGCGATACGGTAATTATATCAAGGTCTCATCTATGGCTTACCGCTGATACTTCACTTACCAGAAAGTCCTTGTTTGATTTTTGTGTCTCTTCTAAAATAGAGCCAGGTTTAACCGCGGTGGCGCCTTCCGGGTTTATTCAAGAATTTGCTGAGTACTCATTGCAATATCCGCTAATGCTGTGGGAGTATTATCGTCATTCGGGGGATAAAGAATTTTTGAAATGTGCATTAGATAAGTGCGTATTCGGTTTGCTCGAATATTTTGAGAAGTTCGAATGTGAGAATGGTTTATTAAATAACACAGGACCTAAACCTATATTGATAGATTGGCCCAAAAATCTACGGGATAATTTTGATTATGACAATGGGCTTAACAAACCCAATTCTGTCGTAAACGCTTTCTATTATGGAGCAATTACTACTACCCTCAAAATATTAAATGAATTGGGACTAAGTAACGAAAAACTTCGGGGTAAGGCGGAAAAGATATTTCAATCATATCAGGAGGTGTTCTTAGATAGGGATAAAAAATTGTATAGGGATGTTTTGGGGTCATCTCACTACTCGCTACATAGTAATGCCCTACCTCTATATTTTGGTTTGGTGCAAGATGATGAAGTGAAGAGGTCGATATTTGGTTTTATTGAAAGTAAAGGGCTCTCCTGCGGTGTTTATATAGCCTCTTATGTTATAGAGGCATGCTTCAAGGAAGGAAATCCTGAGTTGGGCTGGAAACTACTTACCAATGATACTGAGTTCTCGTGGAAAGAGATGTTGAGAAGTGGTGCTACTGCTTGTTTAGAGGTATGGAAGCCAGAAATGAAGACTAATATGAGTTGGTGCCATGCCTGGAGTAGTTCACCTCTCTATTTAATTTTCGAGTATGTGGCAGGACTTAAGCCTGCGATGCCCGGTTGGAAAAAGTTAGAAATTTCTCCTGCTCAGTTAGGTAGTCTTCCGAATATTACTCTTTTGAAAACATTTCCTGACGGAACGAATTGCACTGTTAGTATTAAGGATAATGTTTATACTTATGAAGTCCCTGCTACTATGGAATATGTTTTGAATTATAACGGTATACATAAAGTTGTGGTTCGTAAGAAGTAAACTTGCGATGCTATTAATAGTTGAGGCTTTTGTATATGAGAAAAATAAGATTAGAAGGGTGGGGTAAATTTGTGGGTGATTCAAAGTGGGTTTGGGTATCTGTTGCTCAGCAAAAGATTAGGCTCATGGAAAGAGATAGAGTAGTTTGGGAAGCGCCATGTTCTACTGCTGTGAAAGGGGTGGGAGAAAAGATTAATTCAGAGCAGACACCTCGAGGATGGCATGTGATAGTAGAGAAGATAGGAGAGAATGCACCTGTCGGACAAATTTTTAGAGGTCGCAAGCCAGCAGGTATATGGGATAAAAGTGTGGATACGGATGAAAATCTGATTCTAACGCGCATTCTTAGGCTGGCAGGACTTGAGGAAGGAATTAATAAGGGAGTAGACTCAGATGGAGAGATAGTAGATACCTATCAGAGATATATTTACATTCACGGGACTAATAAAGAAAATGAGATTGGTAAACCAAACTCAAAGGGATGTGTGTGCCTTACTAACAAAGATGTAATTTACTTGTTTAACAATGTGGAAGAGGGAACTAAGGTGTTAATAACCGAGGATTGAACATACAACAAATGCTATTTTGTGCATAACTCCCATCTAATCTTGAATGCTTTTCTGTTAATCTTAGTTGCGGTATCTGTTAATTCTTTGTATGGTTTATTGGTTACATCTACGAGGCCAATGTTGTAGTTTTCACCGTCAAAAAATCTTCCTGTGATGGGCTGGTCACACCACTGGAACCAATGACATCCAACAAATAGAGGGTTAGTTGCAACGCTTTCTACATACTTTTCATATTGTTTTGCTCGTTCTTTTTGATTTTCGCAATGAATTAGTCCGGGATGGAACATTCCTCTGTCTGTTGCTCCGAAATGGAATTCGCCGATAATTATGGGTTTTTCAGTAATCCGATATCGTGGATGAGTAGATGGTACATCTCTTCTGTAAATATTTGTGCTAACTACATCTGCATATTTATTTGCGGTTTTCCATATTTCTTCATCAGGAAATCCTGCAAATCTACATCCCATATACAGTTGATTGGGAGCATGGGTTTTTATCGCATTTGCTATGGTAGAAAAGTATTTTTCTGCGAATTGGGTTACATAAGTCTTCTTGTCTTCAATGATATGTTCATTCTCCTTCTCGGGTAATTTTATTTCATTCCAATCTGAAAAGTTTGTGTTCCAGGCTTGGTTAAGATTTTCGATTGAAGAGTATTTTTTCTCAAACATACTAATCAATGCTTTTTTGGCTGGTTGTTCTAATTCCGCATTCAAAGCCCCTCTCCATATACCATCCCACGATAATTCGTTGTCAACAAAGTAGCCTATGCAATAATTATTGTCCTTATATGGTGCTACTGCATCTGAAATTCTTTTGTTGACTAACTCTTCAAAATTAGGGTCGAATACATCATAGATGGGTCCCCAATAGCCTGGTGCATTTTTTATTCTGGGTGCACCATGTAATCCTATAAAAATAATAAAAGGTATTTTTTTGTCTTTGAAGAGGTGAACTGAACTCCATGCTCCTATTGTGTTGAATCCCCACTTTCGTAATCTAAAAACTGCAAGTTTACTCCATTTTTCTTCAAAATCGTCACCGAATTGTTTTATTAGGTTGGCTCTGTAGAAACAGAATAAAGTCCCTTCGGGGATAATATGGGTGAACCAATGTTGATTTGAATGTGAAAAGCAGGATTTGTAAACGGGGTCATTTTTATCTGGCAGCCATTCGAACCAGCCATCTCTGCCGTCTATGAATGTGTAGTCGTGTATACCTACGCAATCTACGCCAATGGAAAGAAATGGATTGCCTTCAGGTGTAACTAACCACCAATAACCGTTTATATGCTCTGTTCTGAACCAACCAGTGGCGTCCAATTTTTCTCCCTTTTTCCAGCCTCCGTATTTGTCGAACTCTTTGGCTTCAACTTCTCCCTTTTTCTCTATTTTTTCAAGTTCTCTTTTTGCTTGTTTTATCATCTCTTCTTCGGATTTTGTTTTGCCTTCCCAATTATCGTGCATGTATTGACCAAGTCTATCTACAAAGGGAAGTGGAACAGTAGGTATATTAATACCTTTGTCGAGTCTGACCTGCTTTAATGTTAATTTAATTGGTCTGGGTGGATTTGCAAGAAAAATCTGGAAAGCGACTACCTTATCAAGTGTGAAGTTTTCACCTTTGGGCTCCACAAGATTCCCTGGAGATTTTCTCATTCCCCATAAAGGACTCTTTGAGTAAACTTCTGCCCTTTCGAAATTCATTGGTTCGGGTAAAAAAGATGGATATGATGGATTAGGTAGTAATATAGCAAAGGAACTTTCTTGTTGTGGTGGTAATGTAAAGCCCCCCGTGATGCATTTTGACATTCCATCTGCCCCTTCATTATCAATTCGCACATTTACTCTTATTTTTTCTTTCTCGGGGTTATATATTTTTAAGGTGAGCCAATTGTAGTCATTCCAATTCCATTCAGAGTTTTCCGCGGAGAAGAATAGATTGGGCCACTGAGAGGGCTTGAAAATGATGATAAGTTCATTCTTCGATTTACTTTTCTTCAGTTCGACATTATTTTGAATTAATTTAGCACGGAAATTGGAACCCTCAATTTGAAAATCATTTTTGGGAAGGGAAAATATGATTTTCGGAAATAAAATTAGCATTGTCAGTATTAGATAATTTTTCATATACTTCAATGCTCCTAATTTGAGTTTGCATAGGTGTGAGTTTGCATAGGTGTTAGGTATAATACACTATTAGTAGTCTGGGATTGGAATTATGGAGGTGGAGTTTGGTAGAGGACAAGGTAGGAGGGCAAGTGGTTTATAATCTTTAAATAATTGGGAAAAGTAATATGAC
>CAZZMK010000204.1:0-3595 GCA_964655185.1 uncultured Nitrospirales bacterium
TAAAGATAACGGTAAAAATTGGGAACATTACCCTATTACTCAAAATTCAAACTGCTTAAATGTGAGGCCTATTGTCCCTTGGAACTACAATGGCAGAAGAAGGCACCTAATTTGGATGCGTGGTGAGTATATTCATTTCACTAAATTCAACACATCTATTGTCTGTCTGTATTAAATTATTAGCGACAAACTCGTTTTACATATTCAAGTTGATATAAACCGAACTAATTGGTATACTTTTCACTTTTACGAATAAATATATCTACAATTAACCCAATGGGATGATTTATTATGACAACTTGTGGAATAGACTATGGGACAACCAACACAAGTGTGGCAATAATAGATTCTCGAGGCAATCCTAAGGTATTAGGATTAGACCCTGAAAATGACCCACCAACCTCTTTACCTTCTCTTGTTTACATTAGTTCCGATGGGGAAATTACAGTGGGTAGAAAGGCAGCAAATTTGTTTATAGAACGAAACGTAGGTAGAGAGGTAAAACTTGTCACAGAAGAGACAGGAATGATAATTCACAAAGTAAGTGGAGGCGAGCCAGATAAAAGTGAATTCTACAATCCCGCCCTTACAGACCCAGACAAGTTAGAAACGATTTCCCTTAAAACCAAAGTGGATATCAACCTACCTGGAAGACTATTTCAATCTCTCAAAACACAGTTGAAGTATATCAATTACAGAGGTACAGATGTATTCGGGGTAAACTATCAAATTGAAGAACTTGTCTCTTTTGTCCTGAAAAAGTGTAAAGAAGAAGCAGAGAAGCATTTGAAACAAAAAATAGACATCGTCATATTAGGTAGACCTGTAAGATTTTCTTCTAACGAGATTGAAGAAAAAACCGCAGAGAGAAGGTTAAGAAATGCAGGATTAATTGCGGGCTTCAAAGAGGTTGTCTTTTTCTATGAGCCTGTGGCTGCGTCTGTAGAGTATTTAGCCACAGAGAGCACTGAAAACCAAATAGTAATGGTAGTAGATATAGGAGGGGGCACTTGTGATGTATGCATAATGAAATTTGAACCTGGGAGCACCGTGGAGGAAAGAATTAGCAGAAGTGAAATTCTTTCTGTCACGGGTGACAATGTTGCAGGCGATGCTATCGACAAGGAAATCATACGAAAGAAACTATTTCGCTATTTTGGCAGTCAAGTAAGATACGGACCTCACAATCTACCATTGCCTAAACACATGCTTAACATTGTCCTCGACTGGCAAAATTTATATAAAATGAATACTGAGGAAACTATAAACTGGCTCATCGGCATTGAGAACTTCTGTACCCAACCAGAAGCAGTTAGAGCATTAAGATTACTCATACAGAAAAATTGTGGATACCCCTTAACATTATCAGTAGAAAATGCTAAAAAACAATTAAGTTTTGATGAAACGTCCGTAATTGACTTTAACTATGAAGAACTAAAGATAAAAGAAGAAATAAATAGGGATGAATTTAAAGGGATAATAGAAGATATACTGGAAAAAATTGAGGGCTTATTAGTTGAGGCTGAAAAAAATGCAGGTTTGACACCTGAAAAGATTAATTTGGTCTTAACTACAGGAGGAACCTGCTTAATTCCTGCAATCCAAAATATGTTAAAAAACCGATATGGTAAGAAAAAAGTCAAATCAAGGGATACATTCACTGCTGTTGCAAGAGGGCTTGCTATTATTGGCAAGTATATATAACAAATCATAAAGGCAGGATATAACCAAGATGCCTCAAGTAAGAACCATCTTGAATGTAGCAGGAGACCCTGAACGGGAACGACTATCCCGAAAAGAGAATTTCATCGAAGCAATCTCTGTAATGATAATAATACTTTCTCTGCTATGGATAGTCGCATATCCATTCGGCGTAATAATTGGAATAAAACCTGTTAACACATTAGTAAACCTACTGCTCATCTTGGGAGGGGCATACCTACTACTCGTCGCACCTTTTGTACACGCTGATACCGCAACCTCCTGGGGATTAGGTAATCCTTACCAATACTGGAAATTGATAACGACAGGTCCAGGCTGGAGAAGAGCAGTAGTTTTAATTTCTTCTCTTATTGTATTTCTACTCCTCAATATACTCAATTATACCCAGTGGCACCACGTAGTAAGATTTTTCAGTATGAACGCTATAGCAAGGGCGTTTGGGCTAAAAATAGATATGAACACACTTCCCTCACAATTTCCTGGGATAATATTTGTAATATTCACAGGAATTGTACTCTCATCACTAATCACATTCTGCGCAATTAGATATGACAATTTTTTAAGTGCCTTCAAAACAGCAATGATTGTGTCTATACCGCTTCTGACTGTAATTATAATATCCGCCTTTGTGCAAAGGGGATGGAAAGCCTTTGAAAACTTCAGTCTCGCCACGTGGGCAATAGGTGTATTGGGATATGTTTTCTGGGGATTTGTGCAACAATTATTATTCAGTTCTTACTTCGGCACAAGGTTACGAAAAGCATTCGCCCCCTCAGATAACCCCAAAAATGTTGTTGTAGGGAACGAAAAGTGGAAAAAGATAATTTCCATTGGACTCCTCTGGGCAGTTGGAGCAATTGCTTTTGCTTCTTCTGCTATCTCCATTGCTTATGGTATTGATGCTATACCCGATGCTAAAACATGGTTAAGACTTGCTTTCTGGCTGACTGTATTCTTCTTCCCTATGGGTATGATTTATGGATACTTCTACTGCAAAGACAAGAAAAGAATGCTTGTCGCTACTTTGAGCGCTTCTTGCTTCGGACTAATTCACATAGATTCTTACGGGCTCGTTTCCGCAACATGGATTTTGGGCATTGTCTTGGTTTATGTATTTATGGAAGATAAAAATAGAAACCTTGTGGCTTTAGGTTTTATACACGGATTATTAGGAAGCACCCTACAAAACTTTTTCTCCAAAGGGGGCAAGGCAGGTGTATTAAACATTGACTATTCGGTTGGACCCTGGAATGTAGAGCAACCAACTTGGGGAACAATGATAATTCCAGTAATTGTAATAATTCTGTACCTCATCTCCATTTGGGCTTATCTAACCTATGCTCCTGAAGCCAAAGAGGCATAACTATAGGATATGGGTAACACTTGTCTTGGTATATCATATGCGCAATTCTAACATTCTAAGGAAGTGCTACCTATGAACTGATACATAGAGCCTAAGAGGGCGATGAGCCAATCGCGTCAGAAGGCGATTAGCCAATCGCCCCTACATTAGAATATATCCAACAGAGGCTTAGAAAAGAGTGATTAATGAAAAACTCGCCCGATGATTATATATTATATTCATGTTACCTATGTCCTATAGGTGAGCACATAACTGTCGATGTTTTTCTCCCCCACAATCCAGAAACCAATTATAGTAAAAATTGTACTGAAACAGCATAAAAAGGTGTGTAGGCAAATATCTTACGCTTTTTGTTCTCTTGGAACCATTGGGTTTGCGGTGGCTGGGGAGTGGACTACCTTCACTCCATATAACTGGCAAAATGCCTTCACATCTCGCCTGTGATTACCATAAAACACCACCTGATGAAATCCTAATACATCTCTCGACTCTTCCACATTGTCCATCTTG
>CAZZMK010000205.1:0-11019 GCA_964655185.1 uncultured Nitrospirales bacterium
AAAACACTATTAATTTAATGCGAAACCTGGCATTGTCCAATTACGAAGTGCACTTTACAAAAGACGAACCTGTTTCTGAAAGAGTTGTGTTTCCAACTTCTCCGACTCAGATTAACGGAATTGAAGATGCCCGTTTTGTAAGGTTTGTTGATGATGATGGAACTGTAAAATACTATGCTACATATACTGCCTACGATGGTAGGGTGATTATGCCTCAACTACTTGAAACTGATGACTTTATACACTTTAAATTTGTTACTCTTAACGGACCATCTGCCAAAAATAAGGGAATGGCTTTATTCCCTCGTAGAATCAATGGCTGTTATGCTATGCTTGGGAGACATGATAATGAAAACTTGTACCTAATGTATTCTGATAACATTCACTTCTGGTTCGATTCCATAAAAATTGCTAACCCTACGTTCCATTGGGAACTTGTTCAGATAGGTAACTGTGGTTCCCCGATGGAATTGGAGGAGGGTTGGCTTGTCCTTACCCACGGCGTTGGACCTATGAGACGATACACGATAGGTGCTATGTTGTTGGACAAAAATGACCCTACAAAAGTTATAGGCAGGTTAACCCAACCACTTCTCGAGCCTACCGAAGACGAACGGGAGGGGTATGTCCCTAATGTGCTTTACACCTGTGGTGGATTATTGATAGGTGAAAAACTAATCCTGCCTTATTCCATATCAGATTACGCCACAAAATTTGCCCTTGTCGACCTCAAAAGCCTCCTTTCCGAATTGAAATAGGCCCCTAAATAGATTCTAATGTTAAAACTGATATGAATCTTAAATTGCAGGGGGAAATAGGCTTTTTAATATCGGGGTTAAATTGTTATTATAGTAGCAACAAATTTTTTGGAGGAAACAATTATGCCGTGGGTTGATGTAAGTATTCCATTGGAAATTGGCATGACAGTTTGGCCTGGTGACCTCGAATTTAAGTTCGAGCCCGACCGTAGAATTGCTAATGGAGCGAATGCAAATACATCATTCCTCCACCTGTCGACTCATACTGGAACACATTGCGACGCCCCTTGGCACTTTATCGAATCTGGACGGAAATTAAATGAGGTAGACTACCAGGTTTTCTTCGGCAAGGCTCAGGTAATAGAGTGGAAGTATGACTCACATATATCAGCAGAACCATTCAGGGATATTAACTTGTTGCCTCGTGTCCTTTTCAAGACTAAAAACTCCTCTCTCCCTACCACAGGCGAGTTTCACCCTGAATTTTTGGGTATTTTACCCGATTGTGCTCAACTCCTTGTTGATAAAGGTGTGAAACTTGTAGGTATTGACTACCTATCAATAGCCCCATATAAACAATCCAGACCAACACACGAAATACTCCTAAAAAACGAAGTCTTTATAGTTGAAGGATTGAGGTTAGCCAATATTTCTGATGGGATTTATGAGTTCGTCGTATTACCCTTGAACATAATGGGCGCTGATGGCTCACCTTGTAGAGCATTTTTGTATTTACCTGATTAAAAATCCAGATTTTTTTGAGAAATTGAACAGATTTTTGATAAACTATAACGCCTCTTATAAGGCTTGGGTTATAAAAATAGCGAAATTCTATTTTTATCGAGTTTTAACAGATAAATTATTTTAAGGAAAGGTGCTCCTTATGCCGAAAATACTCGTTT
Organism: uncultured Nitrospirales bacterium; assembly: GCA_964655185.1. Taxonomy (GTDB): domain Bacteria; phylum Hydrogenedentota; class Hydrogenedentia; order Hydrogenedentales; family Hydrogenedentaceae; genus Hydrogenedens. Next base: position 1,661 of record CAZZMK010000205.1, read on the forward strand.
TAGATAATTTGAGTCAAGAGGGGATAGATATATTTCAAAAAGCGGGATTTGAGGTTGACGTGAAACCACCTCAGAAACCAGAAGAATTGGCTAAGATAATAGGTGAATATGATGGATTAGTCGTTAGAAGTGCTACAAAAGTTACGAAAGAAGCCATTTTCAATGCTAAAAATCTTAAGGTAATCGGTAGAGCAGGAGCAGGAACAGATAATATCGATAAAGACGCCGCCACACAAATGGGTATTGTAGTTATGAATACTCCCGGCGGAAATACCATATCCGCTTGTGAACATACATTTGCTTTATTGCTCGCTTTGTGTAGAAATATTCCCTCAGCCCACCAATCAATGATGCAAGGGCAATGGGAACGGAAAAAGTTCACCGGAGTAGAACTAAAAGGTAAAACCCTTGGCATAATCGGAGTAGGGAGAATAGGTGGTGCTGTAGCAAAGAGGGCATTGGCATTTGAAATGAAAATTCTCGCTTATGACCCATTGCTTACCCCGCTTAAAGCAGAGTCCCTTGGAGTTGAATTAGTTACATTTGATGAACTCATTGAGAGGTCAGATTTTATTACAATTCATACGCCGAAAACAGAAAAGACTATTAATATGATTAGGATGGAACACCTTAAGCGTATGAAACCTACATGTAGAATAGTTAATACAGCTAGAGGCGGTATAATCAATGAACAAGACCTCGCAACAGCCCTAAAGGAAAAAATAATTGCAGGCGCTGCACTTGATGTGTATTCTACAGAACCTCCCGAAAATAACCCATTTATAGGTTTAGATAATGTCATAATGACTCCCCACCTCGCCGCCTCAACTGAAGATGCTCAAATCACAGTAGCAATTGATATTGCAAAGCAAATAGTAGACTACCTAACTACGGGAGCAATTGTGAATGCAGTTAATGTTCCGAGCATAGACCCCGAAACGAGAAAGCAAATACAACCATTATTATACCTTGGCGAGAGATTAGGGCTATTTCAATCCTTATATACCCGTGGTACACCTAAGTCAATACATATTGAGTACACAGGCGATATAGGCGTTACAGATACTTATCCTATTACTGCCTCGATACTTACGGGATTTCTAAAACCACTCGTTGAAACTGTTAATCTGGTTAGTGCTCCTGTTCAGATTAAGGAAAAAGGTATTGAATGCCACGAGACTAAGAGTGCCAGGCCAACTAATTATGTGTTCGAAATCTCCGTAAAGGTAGAGACCGACCAGGAAACCCACATTGTAAACGGGACTTTATTCCATCGTACCGATGCCCGTATTTGTAGTATAGATGGTATGCGCGTTGATGCCAAGCCCGAGGGGCACATGCTGGTGTGTAGAAATGAAGATAAGCCTCTTGTAGTTGGGAGGTTAGGTATGCTCCTCGGGGAGGCAGGTATAAATATTGCAAATCTAATGTTAGGTAGAGATAAGTTAGGAGGGAGGGCACTCACCGTTTTGAATCTTGACCAACCTCTGACTGAAGACCTTGTAAAGCAGTGTGAGAAAATTCCGCATGTGCTCGAGGCGAGATGCCTTACTTTGCCACCTGGTGAAGAGAACTTCTAATAAAAAAATTATTTAACGTTTTATTGCATTTTAGAATTTTAATAGTGGGTTATTTTGCCTGAAACTCTAACGAGAGGAGATATGCTATGGCGGAACAATTGATTAAAGTTCCAGCAGGGGAGAAGATTATATTTAAAGAAGGAGTACCTCAAACCCCAGACCAGCCCATAATAGGTTTTATCGAAGGGGATGGCACGGGACCTGATATATGGAGGGCTGCCAAATACCTTTTCGATTCCGCAGTCGAATTTTGTTACGGTGGTAAGCGAAAAGTAGCCTGGATGGAGTTATATGCAGGTGAAAAGGCTCAAAAATTAGCCAATACCTACTTACCTCAAGAAACCCTCGATAAGATAAGAGAATATCAAATTGCTATAAAAGGTCCCTTAACAACTCCAGTCGGGGGAGGATTTCGTAGCCTCAATGTTACATTACGCCAGATACTCGACCTATTTGCTTGTGTTAGACCTGTTAGATATTTCCCCGGAGTTCCCAGTCCAGTGGTTAATCCACACGATGTAGATATGGTAATATTCCGCGAGAATACAGAAGATGTGTACGCAGGGTTTGAAGTGCCTGCAGGCTCCCAAGAGGCTAAGAAAATTATAGAGTTTTGCAAAAAAGAATTTGGCTGGAATATAAAACCCGATTCCGGTATTGGATTGAAACCCATTAGCGAAAGAGGTTCGAAAAGACTTATCCGTTCCGCAATAAAGTATGCCCTGAAACATAATAGAAAGTCCGTTACACTTGTTCACAAAGGGAACATAATGAAATATACTGAGGGAGCATTTCTTAACTGGGGCTATCAACTCGTTAGAGAAGAGTTCTCCGATGTAGCGGTATGCTGGAGCGATTGTAATGGCAATCCCGGCGATAAACTACTCGTAAAGGATACAATAGCAGACATATTCCTACAGCAGGTACTGACCCGCCCTAAAGAATTCGATGTGATAGCCACAATGAACCTCAATGGTGATTATATGAGCGATGCAATAGCAGCACAAGTAGGTGGTATTGGGATAGCCCCCGGTGCAAATATCAACTTTGAAACAGGTTCCGCTATATTCGAAGCAACTCACGGCACAGCACCTAAATACGCTAACCTCGATAAAGTAAATCCGAGTAGCCTCATCCTCTCAGGTGTAATGATGTTCGATTATATAGGCTGGAATGAGGTCTCCGAGGTGATAGTCAGGGGGATGAAGAAGACATTTCAGGACCGCATTTTTACATACGACTTTGCTCGCCTTACAACAGGAGCCACTGAAGTCAAGTGTAGCGAATTTGCCAAAGCAGTTGTAGCCCGCTTATCAAAAGACTCCGATTAATCACAAATATATTAGTTTATTTCTCTTTTGTTTGAGAAGTTTTGCCTCTATTGTTAAAACAAGGTGAGAGACACCTATTAAGTTTCGTCGTGCTATTTTTATTCTCTTAAAACTGTGGGAAAATAATGGTAAAAAAATTTCTCAGTTTGACTTTCATCTCTAAAAAGTACTCTTATTTATATAAACCATAAAAGAGGTGCCAATATTATTTTAAGGAGAATTATGAATGTATCGTATAAATATAATTTCTTTGCTTTTGTTTTTGATTTCAGGAGTTATTTTCAATTCTATTGGATATACTCAAACATCAACGCGAGAAAAACCGAAAGATATTTCTCGATTATGGCAAAAGAACTATAAAAATGTACTGAGTGGCTTCAGAAATATGTACAACTTCCATGTGTTGTATGAACCTGATTCAGAATATCCTTTCAAAGCGTGGTTTTTTGGTTGGGCAGTAGAAGACTGTAATCGAAATATCCCCGATTTTAAGGGTTGCGATGCTATTTTTACAGCACGAGCCAAGAAGTTAGAAGGTCCTTGGGAAGTATATGCAGGTGGTGGGAAATGGGATGATACCGGAAATCCGAAGTTATGGAAACCTCTTTTTAGTACCACTGGCACTTACTTTGATGAATGGCATAACGGCGACCCATCAGTAATCAAAGTGGGAAAGACATATTATATGGCATACAGTGCGACGGGGCATGATAAGGACCGTATACCTGCGGATACACCTAATGATACCGATGGCAGTTTTTATTGCATTATGGGAGCCGTATCAGAAGATGGAATACACTGGAAGCGGTCAGAAAAACCTATTTTAGCATATATAGCCGAATTGGGAGGCAAAGACAAAGCAGGGGATGTTACCTTGTGGGGGACTTATCATCGCCCATCGATTATGTATGACGACAACAAATTCAAAATATGGTTCGATTATTGGACTCCTCGTGGTGTTGCTATGGGCTATGCGGAGAATTATGGTGATTTCTTAAAACCAGAGGATTGGAAACTTATTCGTGTGGGAGAAAACCCTTGTTTATGGGAATTTCCAAATCCCGATGTTGTAAAAGTGGGTAATTTATATTATGCGTATGCAGACCCCGGAGGATATGAAAATCATGAGTGGAAGGGTCGAAAAATTACAGAAGCGGTTTCGTGCAACGGCTTGGATTGGCAAATTACAGGGTATGTAGAACCCGACCCGGACACACCTGCAATACATGTTCCTGAAGCCCTCGTAATGAATGAAAAAGATAGAAGCATAATATACCTTTTTTATTCCTGTCAGATTGGGGGAGAGGCTTCTAAATATGACTTTAGATATAACCGTATTCGTTACATGTATCGTGAAGTTCCTTCTTCCGAAATAGAAACATATATTAATGACCTGAGCAACAAAGAAGGTATTTGATTCTTGAAATAGACTTCAGAAGTAAGTTTTCCGAAGCGATAAAAAGAACTTTTTGAGTAGGAAAAACTCTTGTATCCAGCATGATTTAGCGTGTCTTCTCGAATTCATTACGCTTTTTCTTATCGGTTCATTTTTATTACAATAAACTAACATTTTATTTAAGAGTTTTCAGATAAATCTAATTTAATATCATAAAAACGAAAGGAAAGGGTATGGAAAAGAAAGTCAGAGTAGCGATAGTTGGTTGCGGAGCAATAGCAGAAAGAGTGCACGTACCGGATTATCATGCTTGTCCTTATGCTGAGTTAGTTGCTTTTTGTGATGTGGATGAAAGCAAAGCGGTATCTTTGGCAGAGCAGTTTGCGCCGGGTGCAAGAGTGTATAAAGATTATAAGAAGATGTTTAAGGATGGTGGTATAGATGCTGTTTCGGTATGTACTCCAAACATATATCACGGACCTGTCACTTTTGAAGCAATAAAAGCGGGTTGTCATGTGCTTGTAGAAAAGCCAATGGCAACCAGTCTCGAAGAGGCGAAAAAGATGATTGACATGGCTAAGAAGGCAGGGGTGCTTTTGATGGTTAATCAAAGCCAGAGAAGATTTCCCGCTCACAGGAAGGCAAAGGAAGTAATTGAAAGTGGTATATTAGGAAAGATACTTCATGTTACTGCAATGTTTGGTCATGCAGGACCTGAAGAGTGGAGCCCAAGTGGAAAATGGTTCTTCGATAAGAAAGAGGCTCGCTTTGGGGCTATGGCGGACTTAGGTGTGCACAAAGCGGACCTAATCAGATACCTAACAGGTAAGGAAGTGGCAGAAGTGTGTGCATTTATGGCAAGGTTGGAAAAGCCAGGTGCGACAGTTGAAGATAATTTCGTATCCGCATTGAAATTTACTGATGGCACAGTGGGAACATTATCCGCCTCATGGACCGTGAAGGGAATGGATGCGGATTACATTATTCTTCATTGTGAGAATGGCTCACTGCAGGTAGGATTAAATCCTGAGAAGCCAGTTGTAGCAAATTTGGTAAAACCTAAGTGTGATATTGTATTTCCGTTGCCTGAGCCCTATTCTAATGTGTCTTGGGGCATTGATATAGGCGGTGCATTTGTAAGGGCTATTTTAGGATTTGAAAAGCCTTACTGCACCGGCGAAGAAGGGATGAAAGCGCTTGAAATAGTTCTTGCATGTGAAAAATCCGCACTTACTGGCAAGGTAGTTAAATTATCTCACAAATAGATGGAATTAGATATGTCTGGGTCAAAAGAAGTCTGGGTTAATTTAGAAGGGCACCGATACCCTATATATGTTGGCTTGGGTAATGTGCAAGAATTGGGAAATATATTGTCCCAACTCAACTGGCGAGGTAAATTAGGGCTTATAACCGATGAAAATGTGGCGCGTCTATACCTCGATAACATACTTGATATTATTAAGTCCTCTATTAACAAAGAATGTATAACGCATATCTTGCCTGCAGGCGAGGAATACAAAACACTGTCTCAGATTGAAAACATCTGCACCACTATGTTGCGAGGCGGTTTGGATAGAACTAGTGGTGTAATTGCTCTTGGTGGAGGTGTTGTAGGTGATGTAGCGGGTTTTTTCTCAGCATGTTATATGCGGGGAATTCCATTTGTTCAGATACCAACAACAATCGTTGCTCAAGTAGATGCAAGCATAGGAGGGAAAACGGGCGTTAACCACCCGTTAGGGAAGAATATTATAGGTGCCTTCCACCAGCCAGACGCTGTCTTAATAGACTTGAGTTTTTTAAGAACCTTACCCGAGAAGATATACTTTGAGGGCTTTGCAGAGATTATAAAGCACGCGATAATCGCAGATGAGCAAATGTTCAAGTTTTGTGAAGAAAATGCCCAAAATTTGAAATTGCGCGAATTAGATTTTCTCTTGTACCCCGTTTTCCGCTCTTGCGAGATAAAAGCAGACATTGTAATGAAAGACGAAAAGGAACAATCTATCCGTGCTTACCTAAATCTTGGTCATACTTTTGGACATGCCATTGAGTCTGTGACTAATTATAAGCAATATTTACACGGCGAGGCGGTAGCGATAGGTCTCGTATGTGCTTGCGAACTATCGAGGATATTAGGCTTCTGTCATCAGAGTATTCCTGAAAAAGTTAGAAATTTACTTCGACAGTATGGTTTGCCGATTTCCTTTTCGGGGATAGCAGTAGAAGAGATATTGGAGGCTATGAAGAGGGATAAAAAGGTTAGAGCGGGAGCACTTCGGTTCATCCTACCGAGGAAAATAGGAGAAGTTTTCATCGCGGAAGATGTACCGTTAGATGTGGTTAAGGAAGTCCTTATAAAAGTAAGTGAAGGCGGGAGTTATGACAATGTACTACTCAAATAAAGACTTCGAAGGGCTTTACGATGAAGGCTTAACTGCCCTGATGAGAGGGGACCTTGCTTCCGCAGAAAAATTATTTAAGGACGCTTTAGAACTCAATAAAGAGTCCTACCTTCCCTATTATCAACTTGGGAAGTGCTACCTACGGCAAGGAGAGTTGAAGAAAGCAGAAGAGATGTTTTCCCAGGCTGTAAAAATACAACCCGCGCATGTTCCAACATTGGCTGAGTTAGGTTTTGTTTACTTGCTTAATGGGAACGTAAATAAAGCGCGGGAAGTTTTCGAGAGGTCTCTTGTTCTTAGACCAAATCATGGTAAATCGCTAATAGGTGTGAGTGCATGCGAGTTTACATCGGGCAATTGGGACTCCGCTTATGAATGGGCTTTAAAATCTGTAGAATTAGGTGGTAGTCATTTTATGGCTTTGTTTGTTTTAGGCAAGTGCGCCAAAGTGCTCGGATTCATAGATAAAGCAGAAGAGAGTTTCCAAAAGGCAGAAGAACTAATTGAAAAGTCAGCGGAAGTATCACCAGAACAACCAGAGGTATACTACTTGAGAGGTGAGATAGCACTTTTACAAGGGAAGTACTCAAAAGCGCTTGACTTTTTCCGCGAAACTGAAAAATACATTTCTGAGGAACATAGAAAGTATTATTTTTATCATGAGGCTTTTGACTTAACAGAAGTTCTTGTTAAGCAGGCAATATGCTTGAAACAACTAAATAAAAACGATGAAAGCAAAAAAATTGCAGAACGTATTCTACAGTTATCGCCAGAAAATAAGTTCGCAAAATCTATTATCGAGTTGTAGCAAGTTTTATTTACATCTTGTTATTAGGTCAGAACTTCAAAAAATCTCTTAAGAAGAACCCAATACTCCCTGCGATGAAGCCATATACAAGCAGAGCAAGTATCTTCAATATCGTGTAGCCTCGTTTATCCCACCATTGTTTTAACTTGAAGAGTCTTTGCTTCAAAGGGTTAGGGTCGACTATAGCCACGATTACAGTTATATTATCTTTCCCTCCATTTGCATTTGCCTCATCTACTAATCTTTGCGCTATGTATTGTGCTGTACCTCCTTCATTAACTATTTCCAAAATTCTATCGTCAGATACCATATTAACAAGACCGTCTGTGCATAGAAGTAGTATGTCGCCAGAGACCGGAAACCACTTGTATACATCTACCTCAATTTCAGAATGAGTACCAATACTTCTCGTTAACATATGCCTTCTTGAGTCCTTCTGGGCATCCTCTCGAGACATAAGCCCTAACTTTACCTGCTCGTCCACCCAAGAATGGTCTTCTGTCCGCTCGAGTATCTCTCCATTTCGTATATGATATGCCCGCGAATCACCAACATTTGCAAGATATGCCTTCCCCGGTAGCAGTATTAAAGCAAGTGCTGTAGTACCCATAGGTCTGGCACCTTTTACCAGGTCTTTGTTGGTTTTGTAAATGCTCTCGTTGGCTTTACGGAACGCTTCACGGAGTAGATTGAAGTAAAATTCTTCAGGGGAAGGAGCAGATTTGTCTATCTCATCTGAGTTCTCCTCAGGAAAAGACTCTTGAAGAATATCTTTTATCATAGATACAGCAAGTTTACTCGCAACATTCCCTGCAATATGTCCTCCTAAACCATCTGCTACAACGAGTAGCGCACCTTCTTTAAACAACTTAATATCAGTATCTTGTGGAGTATAGACCCCATAGTAATCCTCATTTTTATCCTTCTTCCTACCTTTATCCGATACACCAGCAACATCAAGTTTCATCTCAACATCCCTTTCAAATTTCCCCTAAATGTTTTAGAATGATAGTATAATTTGGCTTTAATATCAAAATCTTAATCCATTTATAAAAAATCTAAATTAAATTGAGGAGACATTCGTTTATTTTAATAAGAGAAAAAGAAGTTGAATAATTGGTTTAGCGAGCAATAGTCAATTAGTAAGTTAAGGAATAGAGCCATGTTAGACATTAGGAAGCAGATTTGGATGATGTTAACATTGGTGTTAGTGGGTGCTTTAAATGCAGTTGGCGATAGTGATTTCCCACTTCATGGCAGGATTAGTTACGATACCGGCACTTTAATAAAAGGTGCGAGAGATGACGATTGGAGTAGAGCCACTCTAAACACACTCGTGCTTGAAGGCGATACGATATGGGTAGATAAGGGTAGCAATACTGAGATTGAACTGCCCGGTGGTGTGTTCCTTCGTATGGCGGATGCTTCGAAAGCCAGAATTTCGCAGTTATCTCCTGATATCGTTATTCAGGGTATTGTAGGCTCTTTCTATGTAGAGCGTATAGCACGCAGTTCTGTGGGTGTGTCGTTTGTGACCCCTGCTTGCAGGATTTCGTTTGACCCGGAGACTTGCACGAGGATAGATATAGGTGAGGGTGGAGCCACACAAATTTCTACTCGTTGGGGTCGTGCTTATGTAACAACTGACCGTGGCGGGAATGAGATGGTAGCGGGTGGTAGGCAGTGCTGGGTAGATGTGGGATATCTTCCTTCGGAGACGGTTTCTTTTGCTCTTGATAAGATGGATGCCTTTGATAGGTGGAATAATTCCCGCGCGGAGCGTCTTCCAGGGCCTGTGAGGTGTCGACCAAAGTATGTTGAAGTTGGCTCTTCGAGCGT
>CAZZMK010000206.1:0-2857 GCA_964655185.1 uncultured Nitrospirales bacterium
AGTGCGTCTAAAATTGCAGATGCGGTATTTTCCCAACTAAATAGACTTACTCTCTTTTTCCCTTTAGATATAAATTCATTTTTTAAATCAAAATCGAAAGCAATTTTTTCTAAAGCATTCTTTATTTCTAAAGTATCATAAGGGTTTACCAACAATCCTGCATCTCCTACGACCTCTGGAAGTGAAGAACAGTTAGAAGTGATAACAGGTGTTTCACATTTCATAGCCTCAACTACTGGTAGACCGAACCCTTCCCACAGCGAAACAAGAATCAAGGCTTCTGCAGAACTTATGAGAGCGAATTTTTCATTCTCATTTTCAAGATAACCCAAGTAGTGTATTCTTTCTTTATATTTTGAAGTTTGCATTTTCTTTAGAATGGGTTCATATAGCCATCCTAAACTGCCAACAATAACGAGATGATGTGTAGTGTTTGGGTTGGAATCGATGAAAAACTCAAAGGCTTCTACCATACGGATTATGTTCTTTCTTGGCTGTATTCTGCCGAGGTACAGGAAGAATGGAAAATTAAGGTTGTATTTTTTCCTTACTTGTTCTTGTTCCTCATTAGAGGCTTTTTTTATATTTTTATCTACCCCTAAAAGAACTGTGTGTATTTTATTTTTTAATTCGGGGTAGATTTTTAGTACGCTGTGCTTAGTTGATTCGCTAATTGCGATGAACATATGTGCGGTTTTCACAGCCATGTAAAGTTGAAATTTTGCCTTTGTTCTGAATTTCCAAGTAAATTCTTCAGGAAAGTCGTAGTATGCAGTATCAAGGATTGTTGCACATTTGGGTATTTTTGAAAACCAAGGTATTTGTAAGGAAGGAGAAAAGAATACATTCGGAGGCTCTTTTTTTAGTGTTTTTGGGAGAATAGTATTGGTCCAGAATCGTCCTTTCCCTAAAACTTTTATATGTATTTTTTCAGAGGGTTTTACGGGAAAAAAATCCTTAGGTTCTTTATCGAGATATACTATAATTTTTTCACCTTTTTTAAGTAATGGTTCAATGGCTTTTAACACTTCAAAACAATATTGTCCGACGCCTACTCTATGAGTATCGTTTGCTAATCTTCCGTCGAAACCTATAATCATTTTTCCCTAATTTTTTGTTTATATTTTGTATTTGGAAGTGGTAGAATTTAAGTAAGTAGATTTGTTGTTATGATAACATATCAAGAATATAGGGTGCAGTTTTAGATGGATTTAATGTGCAATTATGTTTGAGATAGTTTTAGATTTAAGAAAAAATTGTGTTTGAGGAGTTTAAAATTTGAAAAGTAAAAATGTTTAAATTTATGTAATGTGTGTTTTAGTATTTACTTTGAGCATATTTATCACCTTAATTGAGGGGTAGTTGGATGTTAAGTTGGCGGAAAGAAGATGAGAAAAAGAAAGCGCCGGTGGTAGGAAAAGGCAAGGTAGGTAAAGAGAAAGAAGTTCAAGGTTCTGTTTCGCATACTCCGAGTACTCATAAGAGGCTTGGAGAACTTCTTCTTGAGGAAGGTTTGATTACTAAAAAACAACTTGATGAAGCATTAAAGATTCAAGCAGAGGAAGGGGGGTTCTTAGGCAAGATATTAGTAGATAAGGGGTACATAACCCAAGAGATGATGGCATCTTGTTTGTCTAAGCAGTGTAGAGTTCCCCATATAAATTTGCGAGAGTATGAGATTTCTAATGAGGTTTTGAAACTTATTCCTGAGGAGTTGTGCAAAAGGAGAAATCTTATACCGTTGGAGAAGATAGGTAAAGTTTTGACTATTGCAATGATAGACCCATTGGACACGGAGGCGTTGGAAGAAATAAAAAAGATATGCCCTGATTTTCGAATAAAACCGATTCTATGTTCTTGGGAGGATTTGCAATCGGTTTTTGACAAAATATATAAGAGAGAACCAAAAAAAATAGAGTATTCTCCTTTTGATGAATTTAGGACAGAAGAAGCGATATTTGAAACTACTGAGGTAAAAGAGTCGCCTATAGTTCCAGAAGAGGTTATAGAAGAGGTTGAAAGGCTTGCGGAGGAAGAAAACTCTGTACATTCATATCAAGAGTCTGCAATCGAAATAGAGGAAGAAGTTCGTGAGCCAGTTTATGAGTCTGAAACATCACCTTCTTATCAACCTACAACTCCTACAGTTGTAGTAGATACTTCTGTTATCCAAGCAATACGAGAATTGCCAAAAGTTCTTTCAGAGTCGATAAAGGAATCGCTGACGCAGATAAATATTACGGTTCCTCAGGTCCAATCGCAAACTACTGATAATGAGGTTGTTAGACTTTATGGGATACTTGGTGAACTGAGAGATAGTTTTAGGAATTCTGTTAGTGAATTAGTTGATAAGATTCATCGCCAACTCGGTGAGGATATTACGCGAAGTCAAGTGGAATTGGCAAATGTGTTGAGGGAAAATGTTGCTGGCGTGATTCAAGAGGCTATTGCGACAATGATTGTTCAGTTGAAGTCTGAGTTGGCTATGGTGGATAAGAATTATCGAACTACAACTGAAGAGTTAGTTAGCGTTTTTCGAGAAGGCATAACTTCCCTTTCGAATCAAATATTGGAAGGGATATCTAAGGAAATAGGAAAATCTACCAATCTTGTTGCTCAATTATCTTCAGAAACTGTTAAGGGATTGAGTGAAGTTACTAATAAGTTGGAGAAGATAGATGCATCTGTTTCTAAAAATGAAATGACAACTGAGAGAGTCGAACAAATTCTTACTATTGTGAAAGATTCTATAATTGAAGGGATTCAATTGAGTTTGGAAAATTCGTTTAATAAGTTGATGACAGAATTAAAATCACAGTCTGAAAAATCAGAACCAAACCCAGTTATTGTTGACTTT
>CAZZMK010000207.1:0-9521 GCA_964655185.1 uncultured Nitrospirales bacterium
CCTTGAGGGGGTGGACTTGGGCGAGTTTCAGTTTTTCCTTGACATGTTTCAGCCGAACAATATGGACTTGAACGGCAAGATTTATGTGAATGTAATGACGATTCCGATACCGAATGTGATTGGTTTATCGGAGGCTGAAGCAAAACGCGTGCTGAAGGCATGGGGGTTTACGCTTGCGGAGACATTTTATAGCCCACATCCGAGTGTTCCTGAGGGGGTTGTCTATGCTACTGACCCTTCACCTAATAAGAAAGTAATACCGGGGCAAACAGTAATGCTTCGCGTTTCTACCGGTATTGGAGATGAAATTGAGCCGAGCGAGAAGCCCAGTGCGCAAGAGTTCGTAGGAGAACTCGAGGGAAATGGTATTAAGGATATAGCCAATGAGTTTGGTTTACTTCAAGCGATACTCAACGACGATACCTTTGACAATGGCGTTCTTACGCACGAGCAAGTTTATGATGCGTGGATACACAATTTAACTCAATTTCAGACGGATATGGGACCTACGTTATCTGCGTTGCTTCCTGGTCTAATCCCTGGGCTTCAAGAAATATTTCTTGCGTTTCTGACTTTAGGCGATGGTGATTACAAAGTATATTCTGCACCTGTGAAGAATCAATTCGAAGGTTATATGAATGGTGGAGTATTTGCTCCTCCAAGACCAACAATATCGAAGGGCAAGGTAATTATGAGTCAGACCGTCGAATCAAACACTATCACAGGCATGACATTTACTGTAGAACTTACCAATGTTCCTAATGCTACATCTGTGGCGGTATTGAACGGTTGGGCTTCTTCTACCTGGTGGGAAGTCGAAGTCCCTGAAGGAGCAACAAACATAGTTTATTCACCGACACCAGAAGAACTCTCGCAGATTGACACCACAAAGGTATATCCTAACAGTTATTGGGATAATTTCGTTTTGGTGGTGAAGACTCAGGATTACCCTGATGGTGAAATTGGTATAAGCATCGGAGACCTGGACCCTGCAGGGATAGAAGCGGAGGGATATGGGTCCTTCGGTATCATAGCGGGATTAATAGCACTATTGGATGACCAACTTCGCAAAGCCACTCAAGAACAATTTGGCCAGCCAATAGGTTTTGATAATCCTTATTTGAATAAGGAAAATTATATCGGTCTGGATGAGTTATTGCCGAATGGTGATGCAGATGGTGATGGCGCTTCGAATATGTGCGAGTATGAAAACTACGATAAGAATTATTGCAGGGAACTGATATATAAATGTGGTGGAAGTAATGTAATTACCAAAGATGGAGTCGATACCGGGAGTAACAGTACGAGGAAAGGTAGTTTTACATTTAGACTCTGGTATGACCCCGAAGCAGATGAATATTATATGGATGTGGAAATTACTCCGGGTGTGAATTTAGTAAGTATAACTCAAATAGGTATATTTGATGGAAAGAATAATGAAGAGCCCCTTATATATGAATTCCCTGGACCGTTTACTACTACTCCTTATAAACATAGAATTACTCAAGAAGAATTAGAGAATATGCCATCTGCTACCAATCCGCACTTGATTATTTGTACTAATAATCAGCCTGGTATAACAGACCGTGGAGAGATAGGTGCGAGCCTGATACAATATTGTCCTGACTTATTCCAAGAGGCAAAGAAACTCGTGTTAACCAAGCAGGAACCGATACGGTATGTAACTGCTGCACTTGACCCAAATATTCGCCCGCAGTATTGTAAGATTATGAGCGGATGCCAGATATTGCTCGCAAATGAAAAGGTAGTGCCACCCCTCCCGAATATCTCTACCGGTACAGTGTACATAGACTTAATGCAGAATCTTGAGTTAGAGAACGATTATAGATTTCTGATTACTATAAATCATAATGTGGCAAATCCGATTTCCGCAGGGATATATGTAGGTGATATTGGCCAAAATGGCGAATTATTGATAGACCTTGGAGCACCAACCTCACCGATTGAGTATCTATTTACTCAGGAGGATATGCAATTAATTAGTGGTTTGCCTTTGTATGTGCTAATCACAAGTGAAAATTATCCGAATGGTGAACTCCGCGCCCAATTAGATTGCAGTGCTGAGGTTAGGTTTGTGAATGGCGTTTATGGTTCAGAATCCTGGGATGTATGCGGAAATGGTATGCCCGCTTTCGTACTCGTTCCATATGCGACTGCTACCAATTATTTTGATGTGGGCTCTGGAAAGTATGATTTGAGACTCATACCTGGGACTGGAAGTGAATTCACTTGCGAAAATACTCCTGCGTTAAGAACTTCTTTGCAGGTATATGGTGATACTACACTCACCCTTATTGCGACTGGTTCTCCAGAGTATCCTACACTATTAACCCTTGAAGATAATAACAAGTCACCTGAAGAGGGATACGCAAAGTTCCGCTTTGTGAATGCAGTGAAAGAAGGATACGATGTGGACTTCTATTTTGTTGGTTGGCCACCTGAGTTGTTACCTCTTTTCTCTAATGTTGAGCCGTTGAATTCTACTGATTACTACAGTATTATTGCACCGGATACTTTGAGTATCGATGTGAAGGTAGCCGGCACCGAAAGTATTATTGCTAGTTATGCTGAATATACTTTCTTGCGCGGAGGTGTATACACTATATTGTTATTAGGACCTACTCCACTCAAGAATGGTTATCAATTGTTGATTCTTGAGGATGTACCTGGTGAATTACCTCCGGAAGGTGAGGGTGTGGTAGAAGGCATATTGGAAGGTGAACCAGAAGGTGTTGAGGAAGGTGTGGTTGAAGGCGAGCCAGAAGGCGTAGTAGAAGGCGTGGTTGAAGGCGAACCAGAAGGCGTAGTAGAAGGCGTAGTTGAAGGCGAACCAGAAGGTGTAGTTGAGGGAGAGGAAGAAGGAGAGATTATTCCTCCTGTGCACTCTGCAGACCAGAATGAGAACGGAAAAATTGAACTGGGTGAACTACTTAGAGTAATACAATTCTTTAATATCGGTGGGTATCATTGTGCTTTGCCTGGTGAGCAGTCAGAGGATGGATATATCGCTGGGTTTGATGGGGATAAGAGTTGTAGGCCACATGCTTCGGATTACTTCCCGCAAGACTGGAGAATTAGTTTGCCTGAATTGCTGAGGTTGATACAGTTCTTCAATATTGGTGGGTATTATGTGTGTCCTGGTGTAGGAGAGGATAACTACTGCGCTGGTCAGCCGTAAACTTATCTCCGTTGATGTATATAAAGGTAATATTTAGATTTTGCTGGGCTACCGAGCAAGGTAGCCCAGCAGTTTTTGTGTCTACATTATACTTTTGCTTTACTTACTCGTGGATTTTGGAGGTATGGAAAAGGATTAGATGATGGTAATGTTTTAATTAACAAATGGGACTGTAGGTGTAAAGAGTGTTTTAATTATTCCTTTTTGGGTTCAGAAGAGTTATTAGACGATTGTGTATTTTCTCCTTTCTTTTCTAAGATAATTAGAAAGTCGTTGTAACTTGGGCTGTTGTTTGGTGTGACAGATACTACTTTCCACCCTTGTCTCAGTAAAGCGTCGAGGTCTTGTTTACCAGTTCCGTTGGATTGGATTATCACCGCCTTCTGCATTTTTTGCCCCTTTTAAATGATATTCATTTCTGTGTTCGTCCAATGAACATTTTAGATAATTCATAAATTTCTTTGCAAGTAGGTTGATTTGGAGCGGTAGGTTTTACAAGAGCACCATACGTCCATATAGCACCAAAATTAGCGAGTATTACTCGTGATGTTAAAGCATATTTTCCCATTCCCATTACTGTTAGTGGGACCTTGCCCGAAAGTTCCAACTGAATCTTTATTAGATTTTCTAACTCTTCTGATGTATTTGTAGTTCCTGCGATTTTTACGAAGTCAGCCCCGTAATCTTTGCCTTTAGATATGATATCTTTAGCTCGGTTTATTTGAGGAACGGATTTAAAGTCGTGGTATGAGCCGAGGATACATTTCTCTTCTTTCTTCGCATCTGAGATTAGTTGTTGAAATTTATGAATCTCGCTAATTTCTATATCAAGGATATCTATCCACGGTAGGAATTCCAGGAATATAGATTCTTTTTGTTTTTTTGAACCGCTGAACTCCCCGCCTTCTCTTCTGGAACGGATTGTGAAGATGACTATCCCGCCTAATATTGCTGATAAGGATTTAGATATTTTCTCCTCGAAATTCTTTTCTGATTGAGACAAGAAGTAATCTGCTCTTATCTCAAATCCTATGACATTCCAGTTATGTGCTTTTTTTACGATGTTTGAATTATACCCATTTTTAGAACAGGCTATTATTCTTGGTGGTTGAACGGTTTTAAGTATTGTTTGAATTAGGTTTTTGCTCATTTAATTGCATCTCCAAAGTTAGGTTCTGTGAATATAATTTTACTATTTTTTTGATGTGATTTGAGAAACTGATGTATGGCGTATTGGCAATTTGTTGAAGGGTTGATATATTGCTGTTATGGTGTGGAAATCGTTATATGAAAAGGGTAAAATCTGTTGTTGTCTTGAGTTGAAACTACGGAATTTTGTAAAATAAAAACAGGTGCCGGGGTAGCTCAGTTGGTTAGAGCACTGGATTGTGGTTCCAGGTGTCCTGGGTTCGAGTCCCAGCCTCGGTACCATTTTTCAATTATGTAGCCGTAGAGTTCTGTTTTGACTTTCTTGTCCTGTTCCACTAACCATTCAAGACCCTCATCTAACATTCTGATTATCTCGGGACCATCGCTATTTCTCAGTCCCGGGTGGTCTATAGGATACCATTTGATTTCTTTTGGTTCACCCGCAGACTCAAACAATATTTTGCCTGCTTCAGGTGTTACGAGTGTATCTTCAGCGCCATTTAAAAATAAGAGAGGAGTGGGCGAAGTACCTTTTGCATAGTAGATAGGGTCTGCTACTTTCATCATAAAAACTATGATAGGTTTGGCTAATCTATGTAGCCAGCGGGGAGAGTTCTTCGTAATTGCAGGTGCGTCGAGCATTAATTTTATGTTTCCTCCGCCTACTACGAGAATAGAAGCCTTTATCCTTTTTTCAAAGGCTGTTAGGATAGTACCAGTCATAGCACCGTAACTCGCACCAACTAAGTAAATTCTATTAGGGTCTATATCGGGATGAGTTTGAAGATAGTCTATGAGCCTTCTCGCATCGTTTACAGTCTTCCACGGCCTTTGTCTAAATGCTTTTGCTTGTGCAAACCAACCTCCTTTTACTTTTCTCTCGCCTTGCATAATCTGGTCAAAACTTGCCATTGCAAATCCTGCGTCTACGAAAGGTCCTGCTATCTCGTGAATGAATCCTTTGCTTTGCCCTATCCCGTGCAAAAATATAACGCAAGGTACCTTGCCCTTCAGTTCAATTGGCATAACAAGTAGTGCAGGTACTCTTTCGCCGGGTCTACTTTGATACGAAAACTTGATGCTTTGAAAGTGTCTTGGTCTTTTTATCCCGAATACTTCAATTTCATCGTTTATTTCTTTTACTTCTTCTACCTGTGGGTTTAGGGCAAGATTTGGGTCATACTCGTTGAAGTATGTTTTATCTGCGTAAAACTTATAAAGAAGTAGAGTAAGAATAATTACAAGAATGGTAATACCTGTCCATTTTAATACTTTTTTAAGTTTATCCATAGTACAAGCTCTTTACTCCGATAAATATATTTAAGGGTATTGTAAATATTGTAAAAATAAGACTTTAGATATTCAAATTATGTTTCGTGTAAGTAAATTCATTCATAGTTTGCATATAGAACCTATTGGACTGATTTACCGTAGAGAAGAGAGAAGTCGTTGGAGGCATAGTTTGAGATTATCATGTCTATAATTCCATCGCCGTCAATATCATAAGGAGCCCCGCTGAGTGGTACATGTGCAACAAAGTAGAAATATTTAGTAAAGTTCATATTCCCGTTATTTATCAGAACAGTGAGCGTCCCTTCGCCGTTTACGCATATAATATCTGTTAAGTTGTCGTTATTAATGTCCCAATTGTAAACGGACTTTATATATTTTCCTGCATATATAGAATTTAAGTTTACAAAGGAGCCGCCGGACTTTGCTCCGAAGATTACAAGTGTTCCTGAGGAAGGATGCACAGTGATAACATCAGGATCCCCATCTCCGTCTAAATCTGCAGGAAGGATTCCACGAGGTGCACTCTCAGTAGCGTATCTCTTTTGAGTATCTTTGTTAAATGTCCCATCTCCGTTACCAAACCATACGACAAATCTCGAAGGAGCCTGGTCATCTTGGTCGTTCGGGTCTTTGCTACTTACGAACAATAGGTCTAATTTCCCATCTCTGTTTACATCTATAAGTTTAACAGCGGTGGGGTAGTTTCCAACTATAGTTTCTTTTGCCGGGGAAAAATTACCGGTCCCGTCACCGAGAAGAACGGATACTGTATCAGCGTTGGGATTAGAAGTGACTATATCCCTAATTCCATCCCCATTTAAATCTCCTACTGCAATGGAGTTTGGCAGAGGCTTGTGAGATATAGACGGGTCTTTTACTGAGTATTCGCCTTTCTTCTGAAAGACCCCTTCTCCATTGTTTAGGTATACCGTTACGTTAGAACTATCCTTTTCTATTAGTAAAATGTCTATAGAATCATTGCCCGAATCTATTTTTTCCGCTACAATGGTTTGAACTGGCCTGTTCAATGTCCATTTACCCGCAGAGATAAGTTTCTTACTCTCTAACCGTGCAGTGTGAAATGTTGCAACATTGCTCGGAGCAATTATTAATTCCTTTTGTGGGGTGTTATTGATATTTGCTACCACGATAAGTCCTGCACCATCCTCAAAAGATATTCGTTCTTCTGATTTTGCAAAGAAACCGCTATCTCCATACAATACCCCCGCCTTGTTTAATCCCGATAGGGCAAATGCAAAATCCTTATGTGTATCTGCGTTGAAGTCAGTAGTAGCAAGGTCAACAGCACCAATTCCTAAATTAATTTGTTTGGTAAAACTAAAAGTTCCATTTGGTTCCCCTTTGAAAATCTCCACACAGCCCAAAGGCCCTTCTTTTACTTCACCTGTATTTAGTGTAATATTTCCGTAAAGTAGCCCTATTAGGTCTTTAATGCCATCTTTGTTTATGTCTTCTAAAATTAATCTGTAAGGGGCCCCGTAAGAATCTAAATTTGTGGTTGTCGTGAATTCACCTTGGGTATTGTTCTCCAATATTGAATAGTTTTTGCTTCCTGGATTTGCTACTATAAGGTCGAGATAGCCATCCCCATTGAGGTCAACTGTATCAATGGATCTGGGGTAAGTGCCTACCTGATAATCGGTTCTCGTACCGAAAAGGTTCCCGCCTTTGCTCAGTAGTACTGTGATGCTTCCATCATCTCTGTTCGATACTACGAGGTCAATTTCGGAGTCATTGTCTAAATCCGTAGGCAGTACCCATCGAGGCTTTTGCCCACAGGGAATATTAGTTGGTTCCGACCAATTGCGATTGCCATTATTGAGTAGAATACCGACAGTATTACATCCTGTTTCAGCAACAAGTATATCGGGCTTATTATCTTTGTTCACATCTGAGATGGATATAGCAGAAGGTTTTGCACCATCACTTACAGATAATCTTACTTCATCCTCAAACTTGCCTTCCTCTTTACCGTATAGTATGGATATAGAGTCTTCACCTTGATTTGTGACTGCAATATCAAGGTATGAATCACCGTCTAAGTCTTGAATAGCAAGCATACTCGGATTGCTACCTACTGGATAATCTTGATGTAGTTTGAAATTCCCGTTCTCAGAGTCCCTTATTAGGATTGAAACTGTTGCTTTGTCATAATTGCTCAAAGCGATATCTGGAGCGCCATCCTTATTAAAGTCACCTATTCCCATCTGGTAGCATACACCACCGGTAGGATATAAGTAAGGTGCGTGGAAATACCTCACCTTAACATTGGGGTCAGGATTTTCTTGCATCATCAACTCGCATCCTGCAGTCATCAGAAGCGTTATCAACACAAGAATGAGGGGTGATTTCTGCCTTTTTCTAGTGTTATGCATATGCTTACCTCTTTAATGTATACTCTATTATATCTAAATTTCGTTATCTTTTTGCTTTGTCAGATGGAGAATTTTATGAAGAGAATATCTGTTGTATCGGATTTGCATATTTTTTGTGGACGCTCAGTCTGGAAAAACAAACTCAGGGCTATTGAGGATGCAATAAGGTCATCCGATATATTTGTGCTAAATGGCGATACATTTGATTTTCGTTGGTCAAATTCACACTCTCTCGATTTTGCTTTTGAGAAAGCAATAGATTTCTTGAGACACCTCACAAGTATAAATCCCGAGTGTCATATACACCTCAATTTAGGAAATCATGACCACCATTCGGAGTTTTGTAAAAGGCTTGCCGAACTTGAGAAAGAACTGCCTAATTTTTCGTGGCATCCTTATTATCTTAGAATAGGTACACTGGTATTCCTTCACGGTGAGCCAACTGAACGCAAAATGAGCCACAAGCAACTCGAAAAATACAGGAAAAAGTGGGAACGTAAAAGGCCTATAACCCAGCCTATGCTTGATAACCTCTACGACTTAGCAGTTAAATCTAAAGCCCATGTTATTCTAACTCGGATGTTTTTTACTAAGAGGAGAATAGCAAGAAACTTACTTTGGTACCTTAAGAGTTTAGGGCTGGATAGCAACTCAGGTATCACAGATGTGTACTTCGGTCATACCCATGTCCCAGTTGCAAACTTTCGATATAAGGGTATCTCTTTCCACAACTCCGGTACCGCCTACAAAGGGATGAAACTAAACATCCTCCGCACCTTAATATTGTAGAGATACCCTTAAGGTTCTATTATAAATAACACCATTCCCCATCTAATGCGGGTGCATGGTTTTGAATGGAGGTTTGATAGGGTAAGAAGAAGAGTGTTTACAAGCCGAGGTCGTCCATAACTTTGTTTTGCTTGTTGGAGTAGTCGTTCTGGATGTTGTGGATGTTTCCCCGCATATATGTGCCTACGCTCCCACTTGAATTTGGAGTATTTCCCAATTGTTGTTGAATACCTATTGCGCCAGTGTATTCCGAGAGCGGTCCAGATGTTGGTCCAATAGGTGGCTGGCTTTGGCTTACAACTGAGCCTTGTTTCGGATGCGATACGGTGCCGGTCTGGGGGTTGTAAATGAATTGTTCTCCTGATGTGGTTAGTGGTGTAAAAGAGATGTAGTTGGGATATAGAACGTCCAGATTTTGGGGATAATAGCCTGTTGCATAAGCGAATTGTAGAACTGCGTATTTGATTTGTTCCATCCGCCTTAGGTCTTCTGCTGGTATGCCTGCTGGGACTGTAAGGATTTGCCCTGTTGCGGGGTCGAATGTAAAACTCATACCGCTTCCAGCATCTGGGATGGAAGGTAAATATTTTGGAACGAGTTCGTTCAAACTTGTAGGATAGCGGCCATTTTCTGCTTGGAAGGTTTGGATTGCCCTTTGTAGGTTGATTTTGGCAGTTTGATTACTTATACCTTGA
>CAZZMK010000208.1:0-7818 GCA_964655185.1 uncultured Nitrospirales bacterium
AAATAAACGAAATGCAAAAAGTGTTCTCCAAGTATTAAGTCTCGGTGCACCTAAGGATGCTGAAATAATTGCTGAAGCCGAGGGAGTAGATGCAGAATCTGCTATAGAAAGGCTTACCGAGATCTTCGAAAATGGTTTCGGAGAAGAATAATGGAGAAGAAGTATAAAGGTATTCCCGTATCTCCAGGAATAGCGTGGGGGAAAGTACTAATATATGACCCAGGCAAACTTGAAGTCCCTAAATATAAGGTTAAAAGCCCTAAAGAAGAGATAGAAAGACTTAAAGAAGCAGTTTTAGCAGCCAAAGAAGAACTTACCACCCTTTACAATAAAACCCTCAATGATATCGGCAAAAAACACGCAGATATACTTGAAGTCCACCTAATGCTACTTGATGACGATACCATTTTCCAAGAAGTTCACGAAAGAATAATTTCGGAACATATTAATGCAGAGTCAATTCTCTTCGAATTATCTAAAAAATATATCGAGGAATTAAAAAATACTAACAATCCAATTGCTCAGGAGAGAGCCTTTGACATAATTGATGTGATTGATAGAATTATAAGATACCTAACTAAGCAAAAAAGACCTGAATTAGAGAATATTAAAAATCCAGTAATTTTGCTCTCTCAAGACTTACCCCCTTCAGAGGCTTCAAAATTAAAAAATGATAAAATACTTGCCCTTGCACTTGAAAAAGGTAGTGTAACCTCACACGCAGCAATATTGGCTAAATCTCTAAGGATTCCCACTATTGTTGGGATTCCAAACCTATTTGATTCATACTCAGCCCCAATCAAAGGTGCTGCCATCGATGCTATCGAAGGAAATCTATACATAAATCCTACCTCAGACACAATAAATAAACTTAGAAATAAGAAACTAAGGTTAAAAAAGATTTTAAACTTTTATGAGAAAAAAATACTTTCGCTCCCATCTTCTACTACTGACGGAAAACCAATCTCCGTATACGCCAATATCGAATTCCCTTACGAAGTAGACGACAATGTGAAACATTTAAGCGCTGGCGTCGGATTATACAGAACCGAATACTTATTCCTCGATAAAACCGAAGTCCCCTCCGAAGATGAGCAATACAATGAATATCTTACAGTAGCAAAAAAAATATATCCTTTACCCGTTATACTAAGAACAATAGATATCGGAGGAGATAAACTTGCCTCGTATTCAAATATCTTCAGATTTAATGAACAAAATCCTCAACTTGGTTGTAGAGCGGTTAGATTTTGCTTATCTAATGTTGAATTTTTCAAAACACAGTTAAGGGCGATTCTGCGTGCAAGTGTACTTGGAAATACTAAAATTATGTTCCCAATGATTAGTAGTGTTGAAGAACTACGAGATGTAAAAAAAGTTCTTGCAGAAGCAAAAGAGGAACTGGAAAAGAAAAAAATCCCTTACGACAAAAAAATACAAGTTGGAATTATGATAGAAATACCTTCCGCCGTTATGATTGCCAGTGACTTAGCCAAGGAATGTGATTTCTTTTCCATAGGTACAAACGACCTCATTCAATATTCGCTTGCTGTAGACAGAAATAACCCACATGTTACACACCTTTATGAACCTGCCCATCCCGCCATACTTCGAATGCTCAAAAAAATTGCCGAGTCAGCCAAAAAAGCCAAAATTACTTGTAGCATCTGCGGTGAAATGGCAAGCGACCCATTATTTACAGAATTCCTCATTGGGATTGACTTAGAGAATTTCAGTATGTCTTCCATTTCCATTCCACAAATAAGAACTCTTATTACAGCAATTAACTATAACGAGGCAAAAGAACTTGCAGATAAGGTTCTCTCCCTGCCTACAGCGGTTGAGATTAAAGAGGTACTTAAAGAAAGATTAAAAAAATTCAAATCCTTTATTTCAATATAATAATCACCCATGTTTAACAAAGGGGAAAGAAAAAAAATAACGATATTAGGTTCTACCGGTTCAATTGGAAAGAGTGCTCTTGATATTATTAGAACTTTTCCAGACCACCTGAAAGTTATCGGATTAGCCACCCATTCAAATGTAACAGAAATTAGGAAGCAAATAATAGAATTTCAGCCTCAGTACGTAGGTATATTTGACGAAAAGGTTGCAATAGAAATTACCAATGAATTTCCACAGATTACCGTTCTTGCAGGTAAAGAAGGAATTATAGAATTAGCCACAAAAGAAGTTGACATCCTTTTATGTGCAATTGTAGGTGCAAGCGGATTGCATCCTATCCTGAAAGGAATTGAGTATAACCGAAATATTGCTATCGCAAATAAAGAGCCCATAGTAATGGCGGGAGGGCTAATAACTTCAAAAGCAAAGAAATATTCTACTAAGTTAATACCAGTAGATAGCGAACATAGTGCCATCTTTCAATGCCTAATGGGAAACAAAAAAAACGATGTTCGCACTATCTACCTTACTGCCTCAGGAGGTCCTTTTTATAGAAAACCTACAGAAGAATTGGAATTTGTAACACCTGAAGAAGCTATTAATCACCCAACTTGGAAAATGGGCAAGAAAATTAGTATAGATTCCGCTACCTTAATGAATAAAGGTTTAGAAATAATAGAGGCAATGTGGTTATTCGATTTACAAGAAAACCAAATAGAAGTGTTAATTCATCCTCAAAGCATAGTACACGGTTTAGTAGAATTTAAGGATGGAAGCATCCTTGCACAACTTGGTCCTACAGATATGAAAATACCTATAATGTTCTCATTTACATATCCCGACAGAGCACCTGTACCACTAAAAAGACTTGATATTCATACTCTTTCTGCAATTACCTTTGAGACACCAAATCTTACTAAATTTCCTTGTTTAAGAATAGCAAAAGAAGTAGCAAAAACCGGCGGACTCGCTCCTACAGTCTTAAACGCTTCCAACGAAGTTGCCGTCCAGGCTTTTTGTGATAGAAAGATAAAATTTACTCAAATATACGATGTAGTAGCCAAAACCCTTGAGGAGTTTGACTTTTCGAATTATCACTACAATTTAGATACAATACTCGAGATTGACAAGTTAACTCGAGTAAAATCTGCAAACATAATTGAAAAAATCTCTCAGCAAAAGTAAGGACTTGCATTTATGTTATTTAGCATAATAGTTTTCATAGCGGTGTTAAGTTTGCTTGTATTTGTCCACGAATTAGGCCATTTCATATCCGCTAAACTCTGTAATATCTACGTAGACCAATTTAGTATTGGTATGCCACCTCGGTTGTTCGGTATAAAAATAGGGGAAACGGATTATTGTGTTGGCGCTCTACCTATCGGTGGGTACGTAAAAATGGCAGGACAAGAAGACATCCCCCTTGACGATGAAGAGAGAAAAAAAGAATATGGGCATGTTCCTCCAGAAAGATGGTTTAAGAACAGGCCTCTCTGGCAAAGGTATATAGTGGTAATAAGTGGTCCCCTAATGAATTTTGTTCTTGCTATTATAATCTACACAATAATTATTTCCAAAGGTAGTTATTTACCTGAAATGGAAATAGAAGCACGCGTAGGAAAGATAGAAGAAAATAGCCCCGCACAAAAAGCAATAGTATACACATATATAGAAGGTATTACGGATAAAGAAAAATATTCTTCGCAACAGCCACAAATTGGTTGGAAAACAGGAGACCGTATCTTGACTATTAACGGAAGAAAAATAGAAAAATTCTCAGACATTTTCTTATCCGCTGCCATTGGAGGAACAGAGAAAGAGCATATTGTAATACTTGAAAGGCTAAACCCAGACGGCTCTGTGCAAAAATTAATTTCATTCGTAAAACCAGAAATAATTGGAGAAAGCGAAGTCCCGAGATATGGTATAGCACCATTTTACTCCGCACTTATAGAAGATGTTGTTAAAGGAATGCCAGCAGAAAAAGCAGGGATTAAAAAGGGCGATATTATTATATCCGCCAATAACATTATTGTGGATAGACCAACATTTGTTGAATTGACTGAAAAATCCCCTTCTAATGTACCTATGAAATTAACAATTGAAAGAAACAATGAAAAAATACCGATAGATGTTATCCCCACTGAAGTAGGGAGGTTGAAAGGTATCTTACTCCAAGAGATTAAACTACCTCAAAATAAAAAAGGTCTACAAATAGTGGAGATAACAGAAGAAATGCAAACCAAAACTGGACTTAGAAAAAAAGATATAATAACTCAAATAAATGGGGAAGAATACTCTCTTGAACAATTTCACTTATTGGAAATCCATCATCCAGGCGAAACCTTAGAAGTTGAGGTATACCGACCTCCTGTACTGTTTGGCTTATTAGAATCTTCTTCGAAACTACATACTAAGATAACATTAGAAAGAGTAAACGCTATAGGAGTTACTTTAGGAGAAAGACTCGTCAAAATAAACTATCCGATTGCTCAATGGATTCCAGAAGCCTTGAAACGAAGTTACAACGATTTGAAACAAACAATCTTGATATTAAAAGGCTTAATCTTAGGCAGTGTAAGCCCTAAAGTTCTCGGCGGTCCCATCATGATTTTCGATGCTACCTCCAAGGCTGCAAATATGGGTCTAAATTGGCTACTAAATTTAGTAGCTTTGATTAGTGTTAATCTTGCAGTAGTAAATCTTCTCCCAATACCTGTTCTCGACGGAAGCCTCGTTATGCTATTAACAATTGAAGGCATAAGGAAAAAGCCTCTCTCTCCAAAGTTACAAGAGAGATTCCAACAAATAGGTGTTGCTATAATACTACTACTTTTAATCCTCGTAAGTTGGAATGATATTCGGCGTATTTTAACAGATATCATTCCTTGATTTAACTTTCCACTCTACAAGGGAGTTTATTTAGTATGGGTACAATTACATGTAAATTTGGTGGTACATCGTTAGCAGACGCAGAATGTATTAAAAAAGTCGCATCCATAATTACTTCTTCGCCAGACAGAAAATATATAGTTCCCTCTGCTCCCGGGAAAAGACATCCAAAAGATAAAAAAATTACTGATTTATTGATTTTATGGCATAACATCGCAAAAGAAGGATTAGATACATCTGAACCCGAAAAAATTATTAGGGAGAGGTTCAAATCCATAGTAAATGAATTAAACATCGACCTCGATATAGATTTTGAAATTAATGAAATTGCTAAGAAAGCAGGGGAGTATGATACCCCGGACTTCATGGCCTCTCGTGGGGAATATCTAAATGGCAAAATTCTAGCAAAATACCTTGGTGCTACCTTTATCGACCCTGCAAAATATATATTGTTTGACGAAACTGGTAATCTCGACCCAAGGACCTACAATGTCCTCGGTGAAAGACTCCAAGGCTCCGGTTTATTCGTTATCCCGGGCTTTTATGGTAGTATGCCAGATGGCTCTATCAAAACTTTTCCCCGTGGAGGTAGCGATATCACGGGTGCTATCGTCGCAAGAGCAACAAAATCCATACTATATGAAAATTGGACCGATGTTGACGGTTTTTGTATGGCAGACCCGAAAATCGTTCCTAATCCAAAAAGAATTGAAGAAATAACTTACCAGGAACTCAGAGAACTTTCTTATATGGGAGCCACTGTTCTCCACGATGAGTCTATTTATCCTGTTATGGAGCCTGGAATTCCTATTCATATTAGAAATACCCACAACCCATCAGCACCCGGAACTCTTATTGTTAAAAGCAGAGTTCCGAAAGGTCCCGTTTGTGGAATAGCCGGACTTGGTGGCTTCAGTATGATTAATATCGAAAAAATATTTATGAACAAAGAAAGAGGTTTCGGATTAAAAGTCCTTTCTGTTCTTGATGAATACGATGTAAGATGGGAACACATGCCTACAGGTATAGATACTCTATCTATTATCATAAGAGACAGCGAACTTGGTAATAAAGGTCCCCTCATAGTCGAGGCTCTCAAAAAGAGGTGTGATACCCAAGATGTTTATCTCGTAAAAGGACTTGCTATGATTGCTACGGTCGGCTTAGGGATGAATCACCATATAGGTGTTGCTGCGAGATTATTCACAGCCCTTGCAAACGCTGGAGTAAATGTAAGGGTAATTGACCAAGGCTCATCCGAAATGAACATTCTCGTAGGGGTAGACGAGTCAGACCTCCAAAAATCTATAAGGGCTATATACGAAGCATTTGTAAACTGGGAGTAATTTTCACATTCATCTATATATTATATATAACCTCAAACTACCTATTTAAATATCCAAGGAAATTTTTATGCGAAGAACAAAAATAATATGTACTATGGGACCCTCAACGGAAGACCCTGAAACTATAAAAGCATTAATTAATGCAGGTATGAATATCGCAAGACTCAATTTCTCCCACGGAAATCATGAGTATCACAAAATGATGTATTCTAACGTCCGTAAAATAAGCGAAGAACTCGGAAACAACACAGGGATAATGATAGACCTGCAAGGTCCTAAAATTCGCACAGGTATATTAAAAGACCATAGACCCATTAATCTTGTTAAGGGGAATAAAATAATTGTTACCACAGAACCTATCGAAGGAACTCCCGAAAAAATTTCAACTGACTATGAATATCTTCCCGAAGATGTGCATCCAGGGCATAAAATACTTATTTCTGACGGAACTCTTGAACTTAAAGTATTGGAAGTAATGAATCACCAAGAAATACTTTGCGAAGTAGTGAGGGGAGGACTACTTGGCGAAAGAAAAGGTATGAACCTACCTGAACTCCCAATCAGATTACCCCCTCTTACTGAAAAAGACTGGGACGATTTGGATTTTGGTATCTCTCTTGGCGCCGATTTTTTCGCCTTATCATTTGTTCGCTCCCCTGAAGACATTATCACAGTAAAAAAACGACTAACCGAAAAAAATTGCCCCGCGAAGGTAATAGCCAAAATAGAAAGACCTGAAGCACTGAAAAACCTTGATGAGATTATAAATGTCTCTGACGCTATACTTATAGCGCGAGGTGACCTTGCTGTAGAAACTGAAATTGAAGAGGTTCCTGTAATCCAAAAAACTATTATTAGAAAATGTAATGCTACTGGTACCCCAGTAATTACCGCTACTCAAATGTTAGAATCAATGACGGAATACCCTATCCCTACAAGGGCTGAGATTACCGATGTTGCAAACGCAGTGGTAGACGGAACCGATGCGGTAATGCTTTCTGCAGAAACTGCAACAGGAAAGAATCCAATTAGGTCCGTAGAAATAATGGATAAAATTATTTCTCGCATTGAATCTGATGTCAAATACTCAAAACATTTTATTTGCCCTGCTATGGGAAGCGAAATCTTAAGTGCCGACTCTGAACCCAAATTGAATACGAAGTTAGATAAAACAGCATTAGGAATCGGAAAAGCCATACATCAAATTGTGAGCACTCTATCAATAAAGGCAATTGCTTGCTTTACATTTTCGGGATACACAGCACAAGCAATATCTAATCAAAGACCTAATATCCCAGTTTTTGCTCTTACTCCTAATGACTATGTTGCACGCCAATGTTCATTATTATGGGGCGTTAAATCTATAAAACTTCCTGAAATAAAAACAATAGAAGAAATGTTAAATGTCGTTGAAAAAATATTATTAAACCATAAGTATGTTAATAGGGGAGATGTAGTAGTTATTGCTGCGGGATATCCTCTTTCAACACCTTGTCCTACAAATTTAATTAAAGTCCATGTCATATAAAGAAAACAAATATAATTATACATGCCAAAATCTCCATAACTGGTACATTGACGCTTTCACTCGGTGGTATAAGATTGTTTACTCTCATAGAAATGAGAAAGAAGCAAAAAAACAAGTAGAATTCCTGACCTCATTACTGCCAATATC
>CAZZMK010000209.1:0-4687 GCA_964655185.1 uncultured Nitrospirales bacterium
TAAATATACTTTTGCCTTAGCAGGTGCCATTTTTTGCCACTCAAGGATTTCTTCTTCAGTAGGCAGTTTTGATTGGTTTAGTCTAAGCCATTTTTCCTGTCTTCTTTTTCTTGGCTCTTTCAAAAATTGTACTTCCTTTAAAACTCCTTCTTCTACAAGTTTATTTAACTCGCTCTCAATATCTAAACCCCTAAACTTTTTCTTAAGTTCTTTTTTCGAGAGAGGCATATATTCTAACAAGGACAATATCTTGTGCTGGACAGTCCCTGGCAAAAAATCTATACAAGGTCGATTATTCACAACATATTTTATTTCTCCTACCATTCTCAAAAAGCCAGGTATTGCTAACTGAACTGATAATCCCGGAGGGGATAAATAATAATTTGAAATCCACATACATAAGTTTATTAATTCTTCAGATAAAATAGGTTTATCATCAAGAATATTTACAACTGGCTTTAACCCTTCAATAGTCTCTCTTTCCTCAACCGAAATTATTACCCCCACTTGTATAGAATTTCTAACAGGCACTAATACTCTTTTCCCAATCCCTAAATTATTCTGTAAATGTTCCGGCACAACATAACTCAACAGATGCTCTACTGGTAAAAAAACAGCAACATTTGCAATACATACGCTCATAATTCATCCCTAAAAACAACTAAAAATACAGCCCTGATGAGTTATCAAGAAAAGATTTAAACTCCACCTTTTTAAGCAACTTGACTATTCACTTATATCGGTGTGCCAATAAGCAAAATCAACAAATTTCTGCCAGGTTGCGAGTTGCTCTTTCCTGATTTTTACCCCCAAACGAGGTAAGAAGCGAGGTGCAGAGGGTTTTCTTAGAAGTTTCATACCAGCCTCTTCAGGAGTTCTATTACCCTTCTTGAGATTACAAGGCAAACAGGCCAATACAAGATTCTCCCATGAATCCTTTCCTCCTCTCGAACGAGGTATTACGTGGTCTATTGTCAATTCCTGTTTTGGCAAAACTTTACCACAATATTGACACTGATTTCGATCCCTTAAAAATATATTTCTTCTACAAAGATGAACCTCTCTTATTACGTACCCATTATAAACCTTAAGAAGGATAACATCAGGAAGCAATATTTTCATCCGAGGGGTTATAATATATCTGCCATTTTCAAAATACTCTCTCTGCTGAGAGAGTTCACACCACGAATCGAAATCATAGAGGGCAAAATCCTCCGGACTGACGACACAAGCATGCCCCTGAAACAGTAAAACAAGTGCTCGTTTTACACTTGTAACATTAACTGCTACCCACGAGCGATTTAAAACAAGTACACTTCCACTTAACATTAAGCCACTCCAAGGGTATAGGTATAATATACTCCTCTATCCCCCTTCATTGCAAATTTATGGAGTGGCTTATCTTATAAAAGAACCTATGTTTCAGAATTACTCTCGCCCGAAGAGGCTATCGCCTCACCAAACCTTTGTCTCGCCTTAACTTTTGCATGCTTACCTACACGCTCCCGAAGATAATATAACTTCGCTCTTCTGACTTTACCTTCTCTTACTACTTCTACCTTAGCAATCCTTGGAGAATGTAAAGGGAACACTCTTTCTACACCTTCGCCATAAGTTACTCTTCTTACTGTAAATGTTGCATTGGGACCTGTACCGTGTCTTCTACCAATCACTACTCCCTCAAAAACCTGTATACGCTCTTTCCCACCTTCCACAATCTTAAAGTGCACTCTAACAGTGTCACCTATATTGAAGGAGGGGAGTTCATCAGGTTTCCTCATATACTTGCTTGCGTATTCGGTGACGGTATCCACTGTTTTTACTCCTCTTTTTCAGTTAAATATAGTTAAATTACTATTAAGAATGGCATATATTTTACTACTTATAAATCTAAATCTTCCAATTCGTCTAACTCTATCCCTCTCTCATTTTTAACTCGCTCGAATAAATCAGGCCTTTTCTTTAAAGTTCTCAAAATAGCCTGTTTTTCTCTCCACTTTCTTATCTCTTCGTGATTTCCTGACAACAATACTTCAGGCACTTTCATCCCTCTAAATTCTGCAGGCTTAGTATACTGTGGATAAGATAATAGTCCATTGTAAAGTGAATCATTTATTACAGATTCCCACTCACCGACTACTCCTGGAATCATCCTACTTACTGCCTCTATCACTACAAGTGCAGGAAGTTCTCCGCCACTTAAAACATAATCGCCTATTGAAAGTTCTTCCGTAACCAAGCCATCAATTACTCTCTCATCCACTCCTTCATACCTACCACATATCAACACAAAATCCTTCCAAGTCGACATTTCCTTAACTTTACTTTGAGTCAAAACCTTACCACCAGGAGAAAGTAAAATTATATGTTCAAGAGAGTTCTTATCTTTCAATGACTCTACACTTTCAAATATGGGCTCACATTTCATTACCATCCCTGGTCCACCTCCGTAAGGGGTATCATCTACAGTCTTATGCTTATCATGTGCAAAATCTCTCAAATTGTGAATAAATACCCCCAATAACCCTTCTCTTATCGCTTTCCCCAACAAACTTAATTTAAGCGGAACTTCAAAAAATTCCGGAAATATAGTTATCACATCTATCCGAAGAAGCATTTTACTCCCTGTTTAAGTATGAGTAATTCAACTCTTCTCTGCTTCTGTTTTATCTTCCAAAACCTCAAGCCGTGCCTTCTTATTTGCCTTCGCAGATGCTATCCCTAATATAGCCCTTATCGCCTTTATAGTTTTACCATTCTTCCCAATTACTCTTCCCATATCATCTTTATCAACTTTTAACTGCAAAATGAGTTCGTCTTCAGATTCCACTTGATTTACATTAACATCTTCAGGTTTTCTAACTATCTTTTTAACAATAAATTCAACGAGTTCTCTCATTTTTCTCTCCAATTACTTTCACTCTCTTATTATGAGGCCTGGGATTGAGATGCCAAAAGTTGACTCTTATTTATGCCTTTCTTCCTCATTAACGACCTTACAGTATCACTTGGAATAGCACCTATACTAAGCCAGTACCTAAGTTTTTCTACATTAATCTCCGTAACAGGCTCAGGCCTGGCTTTGGGTTGATAATACCCAATAATGTCCAATTCTTTCCCCTGCCTTCTTTCTCTTGAATCCATTACCACAATTCTGTAATAAGGGTCATGAGTTCTACCACCTCTTTTTAGCCTGATTACTGTTGCCATCCTTTGTTTCCTCCTATGTCTTCTAATTTTTACTATTATGTTTTATATAGCACCACTGGGGAAGAAGGGTCCCATTCCCTTCGGTATTTTTCCCTTCTGGGCTTTTACCATATCCTTCATCATCTTTCGCATCTTCTCGAAATCTTTCAAAAGTGCATTCACTTCTTGAACAGTAGTACCACTCCCTTCTGCTATTCTTCTCCTTCGACTGCCATTAATTATCTTCGGATTTCTCCTTTCCTCCTTAGTCATTGATAAAATTATTGCCTCCGTCCTCTTAAGTTCATCCTCGGGTAAATCTAACCCTGACGGTACCAATTTATTTATACCTGGGATTTTTTTCAAAAGTTCACCAAAACTTCCCATCTTCTTAACTTGACGAATCTGCTCCAGAAAATCTTCTAAATCCCAATTGGCTTTACGAATCTTTTCCTGAAATTGTAGCGCCTTCTCTTTATCAACAACTTCTTGAGCCTTTTCCACGAGCGAAACTATATCACCCATTCCCAAAATTTGGTCTGCCATTCTCCTGGGATGGAAAGGCTCAAGTGCATCTATTTTTTCGCCCGTCCCTATAAATTTTATTGGACACTGAGTAACCTCTATTATACTCAATGCAGCACCACCACGGGCATCACCATCCATTTGGGTAAGTATAACCCCCGTCAAAGGCAAATTATCGTGAAATTGTTTTGCTGAACGAACCGCATCTTGTCCTATCATCGCATTAGCAACAAATAATATCTCATGCGGTTTTACTTCATTTGCAATCTGTCTAACTTCAGCCATCATCTCGGTATCTATATGTAATCTTCCTGCAGTATCCAGAATTACGTAATCGCATCCTCTCAATTGAGCCTCACCTATAGACATAACCGCTATGTCTACAGGATTACTATTTTCACCCAATGAAAAATACTCCAAACCTGCCTGCTCAGCAAGCACTTCTAATTGCTTTATAGCCGCAGGTCTATATACATCCGCTCCAACCAACATTGGATGAGCATTTTTCTTACGTTTCAAATAGTATCCAAGTTTCGCTGCAGAGGTTGTCTTACCTTGTCCCTGCAAACCCACTAACATAACTATTGTTGGTGGCGTCGGAGCAGTTACCAATTCCTTGTTCTCACTACCCATTATCTCAACAAGTTCATCATATACTATCTTAACCAACTGCTGAGTTGGATTAATGCTATCTAAAACTTTTTGGCCCAGAGCCTTTTGCTGTATATCTTCAATAAATTTCTTTACTACCTTATAATTTACATCTGCTTCAAGAAGGGCTACACGAATTAGTTGCAAGCCCTCTTTCATATTCTCTTCCGTAAGCCTTACCTGGCCACGGAAATACTTAAAAGCAGATTCTAATTTTTTCGTCAGGGATTCAAACATAGAACAATCTTTTACCCATATGAATCAATAGTTACAAATTGAGGAGTAAAATTATATCATATAAACACTAAATATAACAAAAAGC
>CAZZMK010000210.1:0-6566 GCA_964655185.1 uncultured Nitrospirales bacterium
GGGTTCGAGTCCCGCCTCGCCCATTTTTTTATTTATTGCTCTGGTTGTTAATACTTGTTTTCAATAGGGGAGAGAAGATGTCAGTAAGATTCTTTAATACTCTCACAAGAAAGATAGAAGAATTTGTTCCCCTGAATCCACCCGAAGTGAAACTTTATACTTGCGGTCCCACAGTTTACAACTATGCACACATTGGTAACTTTCGCGCTTACATATTTGAAGACCTACTTAAGAGGTACTTGAAATTCCGTGGATATAAAGTATTTCACGTAATGAATATCACAGATGTAGAGGATAAACTTATTAGAACTTGTAGAGAAACAGGAAAACCACTTCGTGAAATAACCGATTTTTATATAAAAGCATTTTTTGAAGATTTAGAAACCCTTCAAATCGAAAAAGCAGATGTATATCCCAGGGCTACTGAACATATACCGGAAATGATAGCCCTGATCAAAAAATTAATAGAAAGAGGCCATACTTACGAATATAATGGAAGTATTTATTTTAAGTTAAGCACATTTCCCGAGTATGGAAAACTAAGTCACATGGATATAGATAACCTCAAAGCGGGAGCAAGTGGTAGAGTAGACGCAGACGAGTATTCTCTGGAAGATGCCCGTGATTTCGCGCTATGGAAAGCGTGGGATGAAGAAGACGGCAATGTTTACTGGGATACAGAATTTGGTAGAGGTAGACCTGGCTGGCATATAGAGTGTTCCGCAATGAGTATGAAATATCTCGGAGAAACATTTGATATCCATTGCGGGGGAATTGATAATATGTTTCCACATCACGAAAATGAAATAGCCCAATCCGAATGTGCCACAGGTAAAAAACCTTTTGTAAAGTACTGGCTACACTGTGCTCACCTCGTAGTTGATGGGAAAAAGATGTCAAAATCTTTAGGGAATTTTTACACACTGAGAGACCTTTTAGAAAGAGGTATGAACCCACTTGCGATTCGTTGGGTTCTACTTGCAACTCATTACCGCCAGCCAAATAATTTTACTTTTGAAACAGTAGAGTCTGCGGAAAATAGTCTTCAACGGATAAGAGATTTTAGAGTGAGACTTAGAGACGAAGTACAATTAGAAGGTGATAATTTGGTTGAGGAATGCGAAAAATGTGAAAGAGAATTCATAAACGCTCTCGATGACGATTTAAACATATCCTCTGCCCTTGCGGTTGTGTTTGATTTTATCAGAGATGTTAATAGAAAAATTGATAAGAAAGAAGTAGGACTGGAAGGGGCACAAAAAGCCGTTGATTTGTTAAATAAACTCAATTATGTTACCGGTGTCTTTAACCCCGACTTTGAAGAAGTTGTGCCTCCTGAAGTAATGACAAAAGTACAAGAAAGACAAAAAGCAAGGCGCGAAAAAAACTATGCTTTGGCTGATGCTATTCGCGACCAGTTACTTCAGGAGGGTTGGATTATTGAAGATACTCCCAGAGGACCTCGCGTAAAGAAAAAATAACATAATTTGAACACCTATGGAACATAAGTATCAAGTATATATAATCATCGGGCGAGTTTTAATCACCTCTTTTCTAAGCCTCTGTTGGATATATTCTATAGTAGGGGCGATTGGCTAATCGCCCTCTGACGCGATTGGCTAATCGCCCTCGTAGGCTCTATGTATCGGTTCATAGGTAGCACTTCCTTAGAATGTTATGAATTTCGCAGATGATACACCAAGACAAGTCTTACCTATGTTCTATAGTTCTTCACATAAATTTTCAAAACATTGGGGAACTTTTTAGTGGCAGGGGTGTTAAAATACTCGAAAAGGTAAATAGTAAACAATGCGTTCATTAGAGGATTGGGAATTGATAGCCCTTGCCAAGCAAGGTAATATTGAAGCATTTGATATCTTAATTCATAGGTATAAGGATAAACTCCTTACCTTTTGTTATTACTTTGTTAAAGATTATAACTCCGCAGAAGAAATAGTTCAGGAGACATTTATCCGAGTATTTAGGTCATTGCAGGAGTTAATGCCTTCAGCCCAGTTTAAGACATTTTTATTTGGTGTTGCCCGAAATCTTGCTCTAAACTATATTCGGGATGAAAATAGGCGAAAATCTTTCCTCACAAGGTTGTTCGAGTATTTCTCTGGTAATGACTATAACGATAGTACTTCCAATAAAACTTCTAATACCGTTATCCAAAAAGAAATGAGCGAGATTTTAGAGGTAACTATTGGGGAACTACCACCTCAGTATCGAGAAATTCTACTCTTGAGAGAAAATTTGGGATTGGATTATGACCAAATCTCAAAGGTGCTGAACTGCAACATTGGTACTGTTAAAAGTCGTCTCGCTCGAGCAAGAGAATTGTTGAGGAAGAAACTGGTTGATAAAGGAGTTATAGAAAAATGAAAAATAAGCATCTATCAGATAAACAAATTTCCGCCTTTATCGACGGCGAAATTATTAGTGAGGAGGAAAAGAGACATCTCGAAGAATGCTCTCTCTGTGCTCGTAAACTTAAATCGTATAGAACAATTTCAAATGCTGTCGGTGAATTAAAACCTTTATCTGCAACTCCATCTATAATTGAAAAAGTCAAATCCGAAATATCTAAAGAGACAATTCATTCTAATTACTCTAATCCCTCAAAAAATATCCTTTTGCGATATACCTATGCTATATCTGGAATATTATTAATTACATTAGTTGCCTCCTCAGTATATATTTTTAATATCTTGTCCGAAACCGAAAGAGATACTGTTAATTTCCAATCTCCAAAACAATATTCAGAAACCCAATTGAAGGTCTCCTCAAATACTGAATTAGATTATTCGGAAGATTCTTCACTTGAATCCTCAGAAGATACCTTAAATTTACTATTGGCTTTATCTTTATTAGACCACGTAGATGAATTTGCCAGTGGAGATGAATTCTTAGATGTTGAAAACTTATTAAATCTTCCTCTTTCGGATGTAGTGCTTTCGTTAGGTGACGAAATAGGAATGCTTGAAGAATATTAAAATAAATTTAAGGAGAATATTTATGAGAAAAAACAAGTTGAATTTTAAGTGTATTACATTTTGTTTGTTCTTGGTCGTATTCTCATTGCTTGTAAATTCTTATGCTCAGCCCCCGGCCGGCGTAGGTCAAGGGGGGAGAAGAATGGGGCAATCAGACCACTTTGGACCTCCTCAGCCCCCTGCTCCATTTCCCGGACCTCAAAATCCTCCTTCCCAATTTGATTTTCCTCGCGCTGGTGGCGGACCACTATACCCAGATATTGAGATGCCTGCAAGAGAAGTTTTAGAGCGAATTTTTATTGCTCGGGTAGCAAGCCAATTAAAACTATCTGATGAACAAACAGTGTTATTCTTAAAGAAATTCATAGATTTGCAGGAACAAACTAAACAACTCATGGAGCAGAGAAAGAAAATAGCAGATTCGCTTCGTGCCGATATAAAGAAAAAATCGGAAGAAATTAACAAAGACGAAATTGCAAACCTGTATAATCAACTGTTGGAAACAGATAAGAAAATTTTTGAAGCAAAGAAAAAATTTGTCGAAGATTTTAGTGCGGGTTTGGAATTGGAAAAGAAAGCAGAATTATATTTAATATTATCCGACTTTGAGGAAGAAATTAAAAAGTTTCTTAAAAAGGCTTATGAGTGGAGACAAAGGCGAATAAGACCCAATAAACCTCCTTCTGATAATACTCCCCCTCCTCAAGAACCTTCTGAATGATTATATGCAATTTTAAATTTTAGATAATGGATTAGTCTATTAACTCAATGCCGGCATGAGACGATGGAGAGCCGATGATTTGCTTTTTCATCCTAAGTTTATTCTATTATCTCTCATCAAGCGTTAAGTCGTGGGGGAGAGCGGAATTTTCCTTGTCAGGGATAGTGAAATCTGAAGGTATAGGTGTAGGATAGTTATTGTCAAAGCAAGCAGTACAGAAGTGGTCAGGATTACATCCTGTCGCCCTTAGCATTGCTGGGATAGTTAAATACGCCAAAGAATCTACCCCCAAGTAATCCCTGATTTTTTCAATAGTCTCCTCTTTATTTTTACACTCTTTCGACATAGTATACGCTATTAGTTTATTTCTGTTAGGCGTATCTATTCCATAGTAGCAAGAATTTATTATTGGCGGAGAAGCCACTCTGTAGTGTATTTCTTTTACCTTACACCTTCTTAACATCCGAATTATTTTTCTCGCCGTCGTACCTCTTACTATACTATCATCCACCAGTACAATTCTTTTCCCCTTTACTGTATCTTTTGATGGATTTAGTTTAATCTTTACACCGAAATCACGCATTTTGGGGTCAGGCTCTATGAATGTTCTCCCGACATAATGATTCCGAATGAAGCCCATATCGAATGGTAGCCCCGACTCGTGAGCGTACCCTAACGCTGCAGGATTTGAAGAATCAGGCACCGCCATTACAAAATCTGCATTTACTGGGGCAATTTTTGCTAATTCTTTTCCCAACTGCTTTCTTACCAGGTCAACGCTTTTCCCAAATATAACGCTATCAGGTCTTGCCACATAAATAAATTCAAAGATACACTGTTTGGGTGTGACTTTCTTAAATGGGAAATAACTATTTACTCCTTCATTATTTACATGCACTACCTCACCCGGCTCTACTTCTCTTATCCATTTTGCACCAACGAGGTCGAACGCACAAGTCTCACTTGCAAATACAATAGCCTTTCCCTTTTTCCCCATCCACAAGGGCCTAAATCCATACGGGTCTCTTACGGCCACGAGTTCGTTATTATTCATAACAAGCACGCTGTAAGCCCCCTTTACTTTGCTCAGTGCGTCCACTATAGCATCTACAAAATGTCTCTCTTTTGACCTTGCTATTAGATGAATCATTACTTCGGAGTCAGAAGTAGATTGAAAAATAGCACCTTTTTCTTCTAATTGATATTTCAAGTAAGCACCATTTACAAGATTACCATTATGGCAGAGAGCAATTGGTCCACGGAAATAACTCATTAGAAAAGGTTGTACATTTCTCAAATTACTTGCACCAAAAGTAGAATACCTAACATGTCCAATTCCTATGTGCCCCTTAACTCGAGCAAGTTTATGAGGTGGGAATACATCATTTACTAAACCTACACCTCTATGAGCACTTAACACCTGACCATCTGAACATACAATACCTGCTCCTTCTTGGCCCCTATGTTGGAGAGCGTATAGTCCAAGATAAATCCAATTAGGTGCGTTTTTTTGATTATAAATCCCAAATACACCGCATTCTTCTCTAACTTTGTCACACATCCAGCATATTTTTTGTATTTGTTTATTCAAGTCGTTTTCCTGTTAACCTTGTATATGCTTCTAAATATTTTTCGCGCGTCTTAATTACTATTTCTTCAGGAAGGGGAGGTGGAGGAGAGTTTTTATCCCAGTTAGTTGATTCCAGGTAGTCTCTTATGTATTGTTTGTCAAAACTTGGTTGACTTTTCCCTGGTTCGTATTGGTCTGCGGGCCAGAACCTCGATGAATCGGGAGTCAATATCTCATCTGCGAGCACCAATTCCCCATCTATCAGTCCAAATTCAAACTTCGTATCACATAGTATTATTCCCCTTGTCAAAGCATAATCATGAGCCCTTTTATATATTTCAATCGCTATTTCACTCGCCTTTTTGTTGAGTTCCTCTCCTATTATCTTACCTGCCTCTTCAGGAGAAATATTTTCATCATGTCCAGTCTCAGCCTTAGTTGCAGGTGTATAAATAGGTTCAGGAAGTTTACTTCCCTCTACCAATCCATCAGGTAGTTTAATCCCGCAAACAGTCCCTTTTTGCTTATACTCTTTCAAACCACTCCCCGCAAGATATCCCCTTACCACGAACTCTATAGGTAACATCTTGCATTTTTTTACATACATTGACCGCTCCTTGAACATCTCAGAGTTCTCTCTAAACTCTGCAGGGAACTCTTCTATGTTCGCCGAAATTAAATGATTAGGGACTATATACTTAAACATTTCAAACCAGAATAAGGAAAGTTGTGTCAATATTCTCCCTTTATCTGGTATTCCAACAGGATTTACCCAATCAAAGGCAGATATTCTATCTGTCGCGACTAAAACAAGAGTATCGCCGAGGTCATAAATATCTCTTACCTTACCTTTTCGAGTAGGTTCTTTCCCATTCAAATTTGTTTCCATTAAAGGTGCTTTTAACATAGATGTCTATCTCCGATTAGTTTTTAAAGAAATTCTCATTTAAGTATGGCTTATTTACTTCTAACAGTTCATTTAGTAATCTTCTACATCCTGTAGCATCGGGGGTTAATGGATGTATTAAAAGTGCCTGGAAGGCTAATTCTCTATCACCTTTTACTGCAGAATGCACCGTTAAGGTTTCGTAAGCCTTTATTAACTGCATTAGTCCACGAATAGGTGGTTCCGGAGGAGGCTGAGGAATAGCATGAGCACCTTCACTGTCAATTATCGCCGGTACCTCCACAGAAACATCATCGTCGAATGTAGGTATTGCACCATTATTTCTACAGCAAACTATCTGCTTAGACCTCTTATTTTTTTCTATAGCCTCCA
>CAZZMK010000211.1:0-7425 GCA_964655185.1 uncultured Nitrospirales bacterium
CGATCTATGAACCCCCGCCTCCAGGTCCATAAATATATATTTTGGATAGGGGAATTTTGGGGTAGGGAGAAGAAAAGGGAGTAAAATCTTCAGTATTTTTTGTTTTATAATAATGTAAAAATAGGGTGTATTAATAAATGAAAGTTTTACTTACGATTGGATTAGCGGTTGTGTTTACTTCCGTACTTGGGCTATTTCTCGTATTGGTTCAAATATGGTCTGATAAGCGTTTAGGATTGAGAAGTAGAAGCGCATGTGAAGTTATGGGTATAGATAACGAACATTGCTGTCAATACACCGCAAGTTGCCCTGAAGAGATTAGAAGTAAATGTAAGCATGCCAAACTGTAATATTTACGACCATACAAAAATTTGTTTTTTGCTGGATTGTGATTTCTTTGTATTTTAATTTTCCCGTTGATAAAAGTGTAACCAGTTAATAGAATAGAATCCTGAAGCCCTCCAAGAGTGTTCAAAAAGTTCGCAGTAAGTTTAGGTAAATATTTATGAGATATAGTGGTAGAGAAAAAGTAGTTTTTATAGTTCTTGTAATTATAATCTTGATTTTCATTTTCCTCCGCCGAGTATTCAACTATTTCCTCTTTGGCTACTGATATTACCTATCCTTTTTAAATCCTTAAGTCTGGCATGTAGATATTTGCCTAATTTATTAAAGAAATAGAAGAATTTGTATGAATGTGAAGCGTGAATTTGTGGGATTGGAGTTGTTTTTGGTGGAAAAGAAATATGAAAAAGGATAGAATTATAGCAGAAGTACATTGAAAGGAGATTTTAATATGAAGAGGATGAACTGTTTTGGTTTGTCTAAACACTTGGCTTTGTTATGGGTTGGGAAGTTTGGAAAGTTGTATATTATTGAGGTAGGAATTTTGGGGATGCTTTTGTTTTTTGTTGGGATGTCTTATGCGGGTGGGTTTCCTGAAGTGAGATGCGTGAATCCTGAAATAGTCATAACTAAGGTGTTTGGAGAGGAGACGCCGGGCGGAAAGTATAAACATCCCGCTTCGATAACTGAATTAGATAATGGTGATTTATATCTGGCTTACTATGGTGGTAGTGGTGAGTATGAGGACGATACGAAGGTGTTTGGGGCAAGGTTGCCGAAGGGCGGGGACAAGTGGGTAGGTCCATTCCCGATTGCGGATACGCCTTGGCGTGGCGAGGGTAACCCGGTGGTGTGGCAGGGGCCCGAAGGTATCTTGTGGTTATTTTATGTTGTGAGGTATGGAGAGACCTGGTGCACATCCCGAATTCATTTTAAGATTTCGAGGGATGGTGGTAAAGAGTGGTCAGATTCGGCAGTGCTCACATTCGAGCCGGGTATGATGGTCAGGTGCAAACCTTTGCTTTTGCCGGGCAATAGAATCTTACTTCCTGCATACAGGGAAACTGGCGATGACCCCGAGTTTACCGCTCCAGACACAAGTTCAGTGTTTTTCATCTTTGATATGGCTACTAAGAAGTGGGAGCAGAGTAATTATGTGAGGTCGAGAAT
This sequence comes from uncultured Nitrospirales bacterium, assembly GCA_964655185.1. Lineage (GTDB taxonomy): Bacteria > Hydrogenedentota > Hydrogenedentia > Hydrogenedentales > Hydrogenedentaceae > Hydrogenedens. Next base: position 1,516 of record CAZZMK010000211.1, read on the forward strand.
AGGGAATTTACAGCCATCGGTAGTGGCTTTGAGTGATACTCATTTACTTGCCTATTGCAGGCGTGGTGGTGGATACGACCCTATACCGGACGGCTTTATAGTTAAGACGGAGTCTTTCGACGGTGGTAAGACCTGGACGGAGGGGACTGACACTGAGTTTGTGAATCCTAACTCTGCGGTGGATTTATTGCTTTTGCGGAACGGTCATTTGCTCCTGTTTTTCAACGATAATCCAGCGGATAGAAATCCGTTAAGTGTGGCTATATCAACTGACAGGGGTAAGACGTGGAACATTAAGCGTGACCTTGTGCGAGGTAATGATTCATATGCCTATCCGTATGCAATTGAACTTAAAGATGGGCGGATAGCACTTGTGTTTACATCTCACGAGCGAACTCAGATTAACCTTGCTATTTTTGATGAGGATAAGTTACTGAATTGGAAGGAATGAGATTTACTCGTGCAGGGTTATTAAGTCGGGTAATGCCATTTTATTTATATACAAATAGTGTTTTTGTATATATCCTTAGAGGTTTGGATATAATCAGAACTAAGGAAAACTTCTGTTTGATTACATCCTCGACATAATATCCTTAACATAATAGGTTCTAATTCTTCACAGAAGGAGAGATTTTATGCTTAGTCATTTGTTGATATTTGGGATGGTAATAACGTTCCAAGGTTTGGTGCAGGTTGATAATTGGCAGTTTGGGGAGGTTGAGTTTAAGGAGAGTGCTAAGTTTTATGTATGGTGCTGGGTTAAGCGAGGTGTAGAAGAGGTATTAGAGGTGGGCGAAGCAAAATTTAAGGTAGTTTCTCCGAAGCCAGATAAGAAAGAGAAAAACCAAACTGAGTATGTGTGGGTTCGAGTGGGGGAATATGATGTGAATAAATCTGGCATGGTAAAGGTTCAAGGCTCTCCTCAGGTTGCCAGGGTTTTGTTTGTTAAGAGTTCTGAGTACAGTCCAGAAAAGGCAATGAAGTATAGTCAGGTCTTTAGTGAGCCGAGTGGTGTAAAAGATAGGAGAATAGAAGAGCTCAGGGATACAAATACTATATTTTCAATGCCAATCTTCAGTGAATTGTCGGAATGGGAAAAATTTGCAGATAGGCTTAGAATTACTATTAAGGTAGCGTGCGGGTTGTTTCCCGAGCGGGAGAAATGTGATTTAAATCCGCACATATTCGATAAGTATGAAGGGAATGGCTTTACAGTAGAAAAGGTATATTTTGAGTCCGAACCAGGATACTATGTTACAGGGAATTTATATAAACCTACTACTTCGGGAAAGCATCCGGGCGTTCTGTGTCCTCACGGGCATTGGTCAAAAGGTCGATTGGAGCATTCCGAAAGGGGTTCTGTACCGGCAAGGTGCATAACACTTGCACGAATGGGCTTTGTTGTATTTAGTTATGATATGGTAGGTTACAATGATTCTCAGCAACTCCCACATAATTGGGGCTCTAATAAACTTAAGTTATGGGGTGCTCATCCTTGTTCAGTCCAGTTGTGGAATAGTATAAGGGCGGTTGATTTTTTGCAATCATTGCCGGAGGTTGACCCTGAGAGGATAGCCTGCACGGGCGCATCAGGTGGGGGTACACAAACATTTTTGCTTTGTGCAGTTGACCCTCGAGTCAAGGTTAGTGCACCTGTGAATATGATTTCGTGCTCAATGCAAGGTGGATGTATTTGTGAGAATGCGCCTTTGATTAGGATGTTCGCATCGAATATGGAGATAGGTGCACTAATGGCTCCGAGACCTATGATTTTAATCTCTGCAACGGGAGACTGGACTTGGGCAACCCCAAGAATAGAGTATCCCGCAATAAAGAGTATATATAAACTTTATTCTAAGGCAGAGAACCTAGAAACGATTCAATTTCAGGCGGAGCACAACTATAATAAAGACAGCAGGGAGGCTATGTATAGATTTTTGGGGAAGCAATTTTTCCCTGAGCGAGACTGGTCCAATTTTTCCGAGGGTAATATTGAGGTTCCGCCTGAATCTGCTTTGATAGTGTTCACAGATGAACAGAGAGAAAACCTAAAAAGGGATGAATATGATACTGTTTTGAATCGGCTGGTAGATAGACGCCGTTCTGCCAGAGATAGACATCTTGCATCTGCAAAGTCTGGTGTAGATGTGTTTAGGAATAAAGACAACCTTTCCCTTGCTATTGCATTGAGTGTTGATGTGAATATGTGTGGGAAGGATATAGGTGGTAAATGTTTAGCAATGGACCGCGAATCGGACTTTGTCATTGAACGGTGGATTATATCCCGTAAATGCGTAGGGGATGAAGTGCCATTACTTCTATATCGTGGGTATGACCCTATGAGGCAAAAAGTTGTATTGCTGGTGAGCGAGAAAGGTAAAGTGGAATTCATAGATGAAGCCACAGGTGAGTTAAGAAGTGAGGTTAAACAGTTAATTCAAGAAGGGTATGCAGTCGCTATGATAGATTTGTTTCTTACGGGTGAATATCAATCGCCGTGGGCAGAGGTAAAGCGGAAACAGACGAACTATTTTGACACATTCCATAGGACACGGAGTGCGGAACAAGTGCAAGATATAATAACCGCAATTTTATGGCTGGACGCAAGAAGGGATTTGCAACCGCCTGTGGCTATTGTGGGGCTGGGTAAGGCGGGTGTGCTTTCTCTCTTTGCGGGGGCTATTTGTAGGACGGCGGACCCGATTGTGGCTGATTTGGCTAACCTCGATTTGACTGATGATACGGTATGGGAAGAGAACTATTATATACCTTCGATTCGTAGCATAGGCGATATCTCAAACGCTATAATGTGGATTCTGCCCGAGAGAAAGTGTATATTAGGCAATGTCAATCCGAAAATCATTTTGCCGATAAAGGTAGAGTCTGTTTTAGACAAGTTTGGGTTAGAATCTGTCCCATGTATATTGTAAACTTTTGTTCGGAGGGCGGATGTGAATAATCCCATTACTTTGGTCCATATAACCGACCTACATTTTTTTAGTCGGGGGCTGTCTCTCTCTCATTTTCTCAGCAAGAGATTCTTAGGCTATTTCAACTGGATTATGAACCGAAGCAAGAAATTTGATTTTTCACTTACAGAGGGGTTTTTAGTACGAATCGAAAAGGAAAAGCCCAAGGCTGTAATCATAACAGGTGATTTTAGTGTTACCTCTGATGTTAGGGAGTTTGAGAAGGCGAGGGAATTTGTAGATAGAATCAAGGCTACGGGTGTTTCGGTGTATCTGATTCCGGGTAATCACGATTATTACACTTTTGAATCTGTTAGAAAGAAGCAGTTTGAAAAATTCTTTGGTGGTTACTTAGTATCCGATGAATATCCTGTGGTGGTAAAACTGAATGACAATCTAACAATTGTTTTTTTGAATACGGTGAAACCCAATCTCCTCTCTTCAAGAGGAGCAATCTCTCAAAAAGAGATAGAAGAATTGGAGAAAATACTGGCGTCCGGTACGGCACCAATGATCGTGTCTGCGCACTATCCTGTTTTGCATAAGACGGAAACCTACTATTCAAATATAACTCGAAGATTGGGTAATTCAAAATTACTTCGCCGTGCACTTATAAAGAGCAAAGTTCCTTTGCTATACATAGCGGGACATGTTCATCATTATAGTTATACCGTTGATAAAGAAAATCCACTGGTGGCATACTTGACCACCCCTCCCCTTTTTTACAGGCGAGAATTTAATGGGGGCTACACGGAAATTAATTTTAATGGAGAAAAATTCAGTGTAAAGTTAATTGCTTTCTTCGAGTAGAGTAATTAAGGATGGATTCTACGATCCATATTCTTCTATTTCTGCAGAATTTCACCTATCTTGAAAAAGAAGGGTTCTAATCTAAGTAATAAAGTTGGAATTAAAGGCGGGATAGTAGAGGTTCCTGAATATTTGTTTTGAAGAATATCATATTGTTTGGCTTGTTAGCACATCAGTATACATTCGAGAAAGGAGAAGTGATAATATATAAATCTGCTCTTTATAGCGTCTTGTAAGGTTTTATTTGGTAGTTTGAATGTAGGTAACAAGGAGAAGGTAGTATGGAGTTGAGAGGGAAAGTGGCAATCGTAACTGGAGCGGGTAGAGGTATTGGAAGGGCTATTACCTTGGCTCTTGCTGAAAATGGGGTTAATATTGGTGCTTTGGCGAGAACTGAGCCTGAGGTGAATGAGACGGTGGAGTTGGTTTCTGCCAAAGGAGTAGAGGCAATTCCTATAATAGCGGATGTGTCTGTGCTTGATGATGTTAAGAGGGCAGTTGATAGAGTTGTTGGGAAATGGGGAAAGATTGACATATTGGTAAATAATGCAGGTTTTGCAAGGTTTAAGCCATTTTTAGAGTTAACTCTTGAAGATTGGCAGAGGACTTTGGATGTAAATTTGACAGGTACATTTTTGATGGCAAAAGCGGTTGTTCCGTATATGATTGAACAGAGGAGCGGAGTGATAATAAACATTTCGAGTGTGGCTGGTTTGCGGCCTATTGTGAATCAGTCTGCTTATTGCGCTTCTAAACATGGGGTCAATGGTTTTACCACGACGCTTGCTCTGGAACTGAAGCAATACAATATTCGAGTGCATGCTATATGTCCTGGGGGTGTGATTACCCGTTTAAGTGAGGAAAATATGCCTGAACGGGATAAAACTAACTGGATGTTGCCTGAAGATGTTGCTCATACTGTTATTTATTTGCTTACGATGAACCCAAGAGCCACTACGGATATTATCTACCTGCGAAGGTTTGATAGTGTGCCGTTAGGTGGTTGAGTTTGTGGAGGTATAGGTGTGTAATGGATTTTGATACGATTGAGATTCCATTTTCACCGCAGGAGCGTGGACCGGAAGAAATAGAGGGGACAATAGAAGACATAGTTTTTGAAAATTCCACGACTGGCTTTTTCGTTGCGAAATTAAGGAAGCACAAAACAAATGAACTTATTTACATAGTAGGCAAGTCGTTTCCTCTTTCTGTGGGTGCTTCAGTTAAGGTATATGGTAATTGGGTAGTGCATCCTCGATATGGTCCGCAGTTTCAAGTTATTGAAGCGGAATTGTCATTGCCTGCGTCGGTTGAAGCGGTGCTGAAATTTTTATCTTCAGGTGCAGTACCTGGAGTGGGCCCCGGGTTTGCGAAAAGAATAATTGATACCTTCGGCACTGATGTATTGCATGTTTTGAATCATGAGCCGGAAAAACTTTTGAATGTGCCGGGTTTGGGAAAGAATAGAGTTAATAAGATAGTTAGTGTATGGCGAGAGAAGCAGGAGTTTTTTGAGACATTACTTACACTTCAGCAATATAACATATCACCTGGTTTAGCGAACAAGATTTACAAGGCATATGGAAGCAATAGCCTTACTTATTTGAGGGAAGACCCGTATAAACTTGCAAATGAGATTCAGGGGATAGGGTTCAAGACTGCGGATAGGATAGCCAAAGAGATGGGATTAGACCTGTCGCATCCGGGTAGGATTGAGGCAGGGATTAAGTATGTTTTGCAGGAGAGTGAGAATGATGGGCATGTGTTTCTTTACGAGGAGGAGTTGCTAAATTCGGCAAGTGAATTGCTTGGACTGTCTAAAGACATTATAATGCCAGTTTTCCTTACCCTGGTTGATGAGCAAAGGGTTATCAAGGACGGTGATGCGATATATTTGCCTTTCCATTATAGTATAGAGATGGAGAATGTTTTACAATTACAGAGGATATATTTTGGTCCTTCTGGATTTCCGTGTAACCTGCCGGTGGATAAATTCCTTTTAGATACTCATCCTGACTTGCCTGTGCTGAATGAGGAGCAGAAAACTGCACTTAGGATGGCAATAAGTTCAAAGATATCTATAGTGACAGGTGGTCCGGGGACTGGCAAGACCACTCTTATTAAAAGCATA
>CAZZMK010000212.1:0-3548 GCA_964655185.1 uncultured Nitrospirales bacterium
TCCTGCGACCACTGCGGACACAAACCTAACGCCACGAGCATAGCATCAAGAATATCATCCAACTCACTCACCATCTGCTCTAAACTCGACCAATATTCGTTATTCGGGTCGTTGTAATACATATACGGGTGCGACCACGCAAGAGGTGTGGTTAACAACAACACACCCAGAACCGTTAAAAATAATGTAGTTAATAAAACGCGTGATAGTGGACTCATTGTTCTATCCCTTCTATTTAGTTGTTTTATTATTACAATCTTTGATTTTTTCCCCTTACTTAAACACATATTTATCACTTCTGTCTCCAAAGGCACACTTATTAAATTTATACCACAAAAATTTTCAAATGTCAAGTCTAATATAACACAAAAATTTTCAAATGTCAAGTCTAATTAATATACGAATTTAAATTTAAGAGTCCTAACGAAATTTCACTTTTTTCAATTGAGCAATAAATTTCATTCCAATTCAGACAAAATTGCAGAAAACCTAATTGAATAAAGATAATATTGATGAGAAACAAATCGAAACTTTTATATTTTTATCGAAAAAGACCAACAACATTAATTAATAAGAAAAAGATTTCAAAAAAAGGATCACACCCAAACACTATTCTTGATGAATAAATAAAATTTTTAATCGTAAAAATTTAAGAAGAACTATTTCTTAAAAACCCCTAATAGTCTCAAAATCAAAAAAGTGGCTCATCGTTTTCGATGAGCCACATATATTTAGATTTACTGCTTAGACCAACTTACGCTATCTCGCTCTTCTCCGTAGAGCAAAGGCACCAGCCAACGCTGTAATCGCACTCACCAAGCCTAACCCAACTACACCCACTACTGGTATACCCTTACCAATTGTAAGTGTAGCAACATTGGTATAAACTACATCGCTCAAATCATCAGAGATTTCGCATCTGTAATCACCAGCATCCGCCTCAGTAAACGGATTGAATGTCAACGTATCACTGTTAGCACCACTAATATTACCTCCATCACTCAGATTCTCCCACGCCTTACCGCCTTCTTCAACATACTTCTGCCATTGATAATGTATCGTCCCAAGTCCACCACTCACTTGCACTCTGAAGGTAAACCTGCTCCCAGGCACAACTTCTGCACTCTCTAATGTACTCAATACCTGCACGTGATTAGCCACTCTCACACGCCCTTGATTAGAGGTGTAAGTATCTGCAAGGTCTGTTATTCTTACCCTATAATAGTATGTGCCGGCAGACAATGTCGCAGGATCAACTGTCAATTCAACTGTGTTAACTAATACATCAGTGTTTGGAATAGTTCCACTGGCTACTACATCATTACCACGCAACCACTCATAAGTATCATAGCCAGGGATGAAAATACCACCACTAAATTCCGCACTCAATGTAAACGGAGCAGAATCAACATACAAATCAACATCCTGCGGATGCGATACATACTGTAAGTACTCGCCTACATACACCGTGCGTTGTACCGGTTGACCACTATTGCCACTATAATCCCACGGCGTATAGGTAATCACATACTCACCAGGCATATTATGGTCCACCGAACCACTCACCTCAACTATCGGATTCACCCAGCCCCAGCATGGGTCTTCTGCATCAAAGCCCGGCTCTACATACGGCGTGCCAAGCCGTAACGGCATCGGGTTCCTACCTAATAGCGTAATGGTAGGTAGGTCAAGGTCTACCACTACTACCGTGCGATACTCTACCGTAGTATTATTGTCATTATCAGTCACAGTGTATGTTAGCTGATATGTATCAGGTCTCGAGGAATTAACTGTACCTGTCACCTCCACACGGTCTGTTAAATCTCCGTCCTCTGGGTCATAGGCAACATAACCCGGTTCAATGTACTCTTCTCGGCACCCTATTACCATTGGATTTTCGCCCAATAGTGTAATTGTTGGCCTACCCGGCTCAAGTATATTTACAATCCTAGATCTTTCAGCATAGTTACCAGAGGAATCAGTATAACTATAGACAATTATGTATGTACCCTCATCGCCATCCTCGAATGGACAATGATTCGGTACTACATCACCACCAATATTAGCCGTACCTGAACCATCGCAATTATCTGTCCAATTAGCGCCCTCCTCTGTATAGCAATCACCTGGACGACCAATCACAAAGTTATATACTTCTTCACCAACCAATGTAATTTCTGGTGGCATAGTATCTCTCACTGTCACCGTAGCCTGACATGTACTCTGATTACCCGAACCATCTCTCACTGTCAAGGTAATCTGATGCGTACCAACATTAGCGCAGTAGAATGTGGTCTCAGGTATGCTCAACTGCACCGAACCACAATTGTCATAACTACCACCATCTATCTCCGCCGCCGTCAATGTATACTGACCATTAGCATCCAGACTCACCGTGATGTCTCTGCATACCGCCACAGGCGGTGTACTATCTTGCACCGTCACCGTAGCATCACAAGTAGACTGATTACCCCAACTATCGCTCACTGTCAAGGTCACCTGGTTCGGTCCTATATCAGCACAGGTAAATACAGTTGGCGGTATGCTCAGATTCACATTTCCGCAGGTATCATAACTACCATTGTCTATCTCAGAAGCGGTTAACACATACAAACCGTTAGCATCCAAATCTACCGTGATGTTCTTGCACAATGCCACCGGCGGGGTCGTATCTTGGACTATAACCGTTCTGTAAACTATTGTAGTCTTCGGATCTATCGGGTCGTGGTCTGTTACCCGATACTCAATTTGATATGTACCGGGTTCATCAGAATTCACACTACCTGACACTATTACCTCGCTTGTCAAATCTCCATCTTCTGGGTCAATAGCACTATAGCCCGGCTCAATATACGGCTCTTTGCATTCAAGAGTCATTGGGTTATCACCATACAATGTAATTTCGGGCGGTAAGTTACCATACTGGACCACATGAACCAATCTTGTCACTTGAGTAGCAGGATTACCACTCAAATCGGTGTAATTATAGGTGACTAAATAATCACCTTCATCACCCGGTTGCAATGGACAATTTGTAGGCACTGGATCGCCACCAACTACTGCCTCACCGGTACCATCGCAATTATCTGTCCAATATGCACCCTGTTCTGTGTAGCAACTTATACCAATAACTAATGTAAGTTCTGGGGAACCACGCAAAGTTATCACCGGCGGTGTTACATCACGCACTGTAACTGTTGCAGGTGCAGACGCAGAATTACCATTCACATCATAAGCTATCAAATCTATCGTTTGTGGAGCCAATCTATCTTCACATGTAAATGTATCTCTACTCAATGCTAAGTGGTCTATACCACAATTATCAGTCGTTCCGTTATCAACATCCGCAGGCGTAATAGTAACCTGATTTCCTGCACCAAGGTCCACAGTAATGTTCTTCGTCACTACTGTCGGTGGCGTAGTATCTCTCACCGTCACCGTAGCATCACAAGTAGACTGATTACCCGAAGCATCTCTCACCGTCAAGGTCACCTGATGTTGCCCGATATCAGCACAAGTAAATACAGTTGGCGGTATCGTCCTCTGCG
>CAZZMK010000213.1:0-11446 GCA_964655185.1 uncultured Nitrospirales bacterium
ATGGTAAGGAATATACTTTACTTGATAAATAGAAATTTTAATTGCCACCTTTATTATATTTACAGGATTTATTTTTTTATCTTTGGTATTTGAGAGAGAAAATGTAGCAAAATTTAAGTTGAATCAATTTATTACATTATGATAATATTTTAGCCTATCTAAGCCTGATGTGAGGGCTTAGGGCTTTAAACTTTAACAACTTATAACTTATAAGGAGGCTTTTTTATGCGTAAGAAAGGTTTTACATTAATCGAGTTGTTGGTAGTCATAGCCATCATCGGTATCCTTGCGGCAATTTTATTGCCTGCACTTGCTCGTGCACGTGAAGCGGCAAGGCGCTCCTCTTGTCAAAACAATCTAAAACAATGGGGCCTTATCTTCAAGATGTACTCTAACGAATCCAAAGGGGAAAGATTTCCCCCATTGCAGACTTACAATCCACTAAGGCCTGATACCCAACCTATTGCTGCAGGACCACAGGTAAGTGCAATTTATCCAGAGTATTTAACTGACCCGTACATTATTATATGCCCCTCCGATGCTGAAGCGGCTAATACAAGGAGAAGAATCGAAGAGAGTCAGAATCAAGGCAGTTTGCTATGGATTTCAGACGAGGTAGATGCGAGTTATGCCTACTTTGGCTGGGTATTTGACAGATTAAAGCCATCTGCTCCACTTAATTCTTTCCCATTAATAGGGACTGCTTTAAGTCAATTTGGTGGTTCAGTAAGTGACCCAACTGCTATGGTCCCTATTCAAATTGCGGGAGGTCTTGAATCACTACTTAGCAAACCAGAGAATATGAATGCTCTTGGACAATACATTGGTGGCAATGGTGCTGCATTAGTGAATGTGATGGACCAAGACATTGCTTTAATTTCAAATTATGCTGGATATGGCAATGGCGGAGGAAACACCATTTACCGCTTGCGTGAAGGTATTGAACGGTTCTTGATTACCGACATTAACAATCCATCTGCAAGCAATAATGCTCAAAGTTCCGTTTGGATAATGTTAGACACCTTCTCTGCAGGTGGTGGAGAGGCATTGTTCAACCATGTTCCTGGTGGTTGCAATGTGCTATATATGGACGGTCATGTTGAATTTGTTAAATACATTTCTGACCCTAATGTCCACGATAATGATATACCTGGAACTGAGCCTGTGATTTCTAATGTAGCATATATGGTGACAGCGCTTTCCAGTCCGTAATAAATTTTTGCTAAAATCGGTTATACAAGATACAAACTTGTGCAGTTTCATTTGGAAACTGCACAAGTTTTTTTTATAATAAAAGTAGGTTTAGCCAATTTATTAACAACTTTAATCTCTAACAAAAGGAGAAATCTTATGAAGAAAAAAGGTTTTACACTAATCGAGTTGTTGGTAGTTATAGCCATCATCGGTATCCTTGCGGCAATTTTATTGCCTGCACTTGCTCGTGCGCGTGAGGCGGCTCGCCGTTCCAGTTGCCAGAATAATCTGAAGCAGTGGGGGTTGGTATTCAAGATGTATTCCAACGAATCCAAAGGTGAGAGGTTTCCGCCACTTCAGACTTATAATCCGCTTAGACCTGATAGAGCAGAGATTGCGGCTGGACCACAGGTAAGTACAATTTATCCTGAGTATCTCACAGACCCATACATCATGATATGTCCATCTGACCCCGATGCGGCTAAAATTAGAAGAGATTTGGATGAACACAAGGACCAGGGGAGTATTCTATGGCTATCAGATGACATTGATGCAAGTTATGCTTACTTTGGCTGGGTATTTGATAGACTTAAACCATCTGCACCATTAAGCAGTTTTCCTGTTATTGGTAATGCTATACAGTTGTTAGGAGGCGGGAACGTAGACCCGAATATGATGGTACCTATACAACTTGCAGGTGCTCTTGATAGTTTACTTAGCAAGTACATGACAGAATTAGGGCAATATGTTGGTGGTAATGGATATGCTATTGCTAAAGCAGTAGATGAGGATGTTACTATGTCAGACTCATGGTTAGGCTATGGTAATGGTGGTGGGAATGTTGTCTACCGCTTGCGTGAAGGTATTGAACGGTTCTTGATTACCGATATTAACAATCCGTCTGCGAGCAATAATGCTCAGAGTTCTGTTTGGGTTATGTTAGATACATTCTCTGCGGGTGGGGTTGCAGGTGATTTATTCAATCATATACCGGGTGGTTGCAATGTGCTTTATATGGATGGACACGTGGAATTTATCCGCTATGTATCTGACCCGAATCCAATGGATACCGATGTGCCAGGGACAGAACCTGTAATTTCTAATGTGGCGGCAATGGTAAGCGGAATCGCCGCTGCAAGCCAATAAGTGCAAATTAAACTAAAGCAATTAATTGACAAACTATATAAGCCCGTGTAGTTATAAAATGCTACACGGGTTTTCTTTTTTAGTAAGTAAATTTTTTCTATACCTTCAGGAATAAGAAAAATTAAATAAAAAGTATTAAGTGAATATGAAGCAATTTTACTATGAATTGTCTTTGAAACTAAACACTAAGAAAAGGCAGAAGGTAATCAACATACCCGGTTATCTTATGTGAAGAACTATAGGACATGGGTAACACTTGTCTTGGTGTATCATATGCAAAATTCATAACATCCTAAGGAAGTGCTACCTATGGACCGATACATAGAGCAACAGATGATTTAACTAAAACTGAATATGATTATGGGTTATCACAGATAACGGTAAAACCTATGCCTGCCAAACCCAAAAGAGCCCAAGAGGGCGATTAGCCAATCGCGTCAGAGGGCGATTAGCCAATCGCCCCTACTAGTTACTTATGTCCCATAGGTGATCATCTTATGCTTGTCATTCGTTCGATAGGTAGTTTTGCTCTTCTTATAACTTCAGGGTCCACCTCAACCTTGTACTGAATTTTTTCAAGAGCGGTAAGTGTTTGTTCGAGTGTGATTAGATTCATGTGCTTACATCTATAACTGCAGGCCCTGATTATTTCCACATCAGGTGTTTCAGCCTGAACATTATCTCCCATTGAGCACTCGGTTAATAGTGCAAATCTATGTCCTGGATGTGACCTTACATAATCAATCATACCCTTGGTGCTTCCGGAATAATCTACTTTCTCGATAACTTCTGGAGGACATTCAGGATGAGCAAGAATAATAACATCTGGGAATTGTTTTCTAAGATTATCAACATCCTCGGGGGTAAATTGCTCGTGAACTTCGCACCGTGCTTTCCACCCTAAAACAACAGGCTTATCGCTTTCCTCAATATCCTTTTGAGTAGCGTCTACTACAGGGAAATAATTTGCTCCTATTTCAATCGCAGTGTTTTTGGCAAGATATTCATCCGGTAAGAATATAACAGCCTTATGCCCCTGAGAAAATATATGCTTTAATACTTTATCGGCATTACCTGAAGTGCAACAATAATCTGACTCTGCCTTGACATTTGCATAAGTATTTACATAAGTAACGACGGGAATCCCCGGGAATTTTTTCTTCAACTGTATTACCTCTTCTTGAGTTATGCCTTCAGCAAGTGAACAGCCTGCTTCTCGAGAGGGAACAAGAACAGTTTTACTGGGATTCAGAATTTTTGCGGTTTCTCCCATAAACCATACGCCACAAAAAACTATTATATCTGCATTGGTTTTGCTCGCTATTATTGAAAGTTGGAGGGAATCACCTACATAATCTGGAATAGAATGATATAAAGCAGGCTCCATATAGTTATGACCCAAGATAACGGCGTTTCGTTCTTTCTTTAGTTTGAGAATTTTGTAGGCAATTTCTGCCTTCAGTTCTATCTCGAATGGGGGGAGGATATTCTTTAATTTAGTTCGCATCCTATTAAGAACAGTTTCATAGGAAATTGATTCTGAAGATGTTGGATTTTCAAATGTGCTCATTATTCTTATCCATTTAATAGTCGATTTTGGATACCGGTTGACGAAGAGAGCAAATAACTAAAATGTATAACTATTATAACACAACTCTTTATCCTTAATCCTTTATTGAGATTAATAAACTTGTGTGAATTTTCAATGTAGAAATCTTACCTTATCTGCGGAACCGGGTTCGCGAACACCGATACAATACGGTGTTATACGAGAAACTGGTTCCTGACACATAGGCTTTTTCGGTGGAGGCGGGGATTTAGCTTGTGCAGGCGGGGCAGAAAATGGTTTTTTGGCTGGTGGCTTAGATATAGGCTTCGCGGATGGATTATCAAGGGGTTTTTTCTTCGGTGGTTGAGATATTGGAGTAGAAGGTGGATTGTTTAGGGGTTCTTTAGGCGACGGCGCTGAAATCGGTGTCGCCGGCGGTGCTGTAAACGGCTTCTTTGGCGACGGAGCCGAAATCGGTGTCGCCGATGGATTATTCACAGAAGAGCGGGGTGGCGGTGCTTCTATTCTTTGGGCTGGAGGCTGAACTTGAAATCTTGAATGGTACGGGCCACAACTTTTCGAAACAGACTGAGGATAGACATTAACACTAACAAAGGTGAGTATTATCATTACCAGTGTCGTATGTACGGAGTCCTTTTTCATTTTTATATTCTATTACTGCCTCGGCGCTGCTGGTGCAGGAATGGCAGGTCTGCCTCCTTGTTGTTGGATTCTGGCTTGTTCTTGCAATGCCTGTTCGTAACGGACTTTTTTAACTTTGGTCTCTTCTATTTTTCTCTTTGCAAGTTCTATAATATTTTGCTTCTGTTGAGTAAGTGCAGGATTTTCATCATCCGGTATAACACTTACAATGCTATCTACTTTTGAGTAGGAAGCAATTGCTTCTTCAAATCTGTTACTTTCCGCGTGTTGGTCGCCTTGGTCAATCGCATCACTGGCTCTATCAAGCACTTCATTAATCACATCGGAGATACTCTTTTTAACTCTTCTCAAACCACTCTTTGCATTCTCCTCGAGGTCTTTAAATCTATCATCTACTGAATTGTATAAACTAACTGCGATACGATATGTTAGTATTGCATTTCCATAATCACCAGCAAGTCTATATTTTTCCGCTTCTTCCTGTGTTTTTTCTGCTTGAGAAATTATTGCCACGAGCATATTTCTATATTCTGTTCTTTCCTTAATCTCCTGGTATGTCTCCTGGATTTTATATGAAATTTCTGGATTTTCACGGTCGAATTCCAAGGCTTGTTGGAAGTTATACAAAGCATTATTCAGGTCTTCTTCTCTTCCACCTGGCTGATTAGCCCTTGTAAAATTTGCAATACCTTCATTGAAATAGTATTTTGCAAGTTTCTGCCCGATGGATGCTCTTATATCACCTACTGCCTGGCTATACGCTTGTCTCCATAGTTGCACAGCCTTGTTTTTCGAATCGGGGGTATTGAAATTAAAATATGCATCACCAATCCTGTTTATCGCCTCGGGCGGATTTACAGTCAATTTCATAAAGTTCTCCAGAACTCTATCAGCCTGAAATTGATTTTTCTTTGAGTTCAGAAGAAATTCTATTTCCTTCACAAAATACCACGCCCTTCTTCTATCTGAAGGGGGACTAGACCATACTCCATCATCTTGTGGTCTAAGAACTGTATACCATACATCAGCAATTGCTCGAACTGTTCTTGCAAAGTAATCTTGCCCTGCTTTTGCAAGCAAACCGTTAAAGCCCTTACCCCTTCTATAATCATTGTAAATTATCCGTTTATTTTCATCGAAGTATGGCCTGCGTTCAATAAAGTATTTCTTTACATCCACTATGAACGTTCGCCGAGTCTCAAAAACATTGTATGAGAACTTTTCAAGGTTCGCATCAATATCTTTGTTCATTAAAGTCTGTATCTGTTTCTCCTCTTCGGTCCAGGCATACCCATAGGGTATCATCAACTCCGAAACAATAGCAGATAAAACACCTAACCTGTAAGCAAAATAAGATGTAGGTCCAAATTGACGAATATCCCTTAATAACTGTATTTCGCTGACTATCGCTGATATTACACCTGTCTCATTTTCAAAAGAATAGAACTCCGCAATTTCTTCCCAACTTCGCGAAGCACCCTGAAGAGCCTCTTTCTCATAGCCGACCCCTGCGGAACCAGTCGGACGGAATGTATATGGAAAATCCGACTGTATCATCTGGATAGCCATAGTAGCCAAAGCCTGTCTTGCCCGAGGACCCCAAGCATTGCTGTCTAAGGACAGAGATAAGAGCAAAAGTCCCAACAAGGAAATGACCACCACTTTCCTTTTGTTCATACTATACTCTCCATGTATAAAAATTTATAATTTAATACTTACCTTAACATTACATTATACTACTTTTGTAAATCCAATAATACAAAATTATCACAAAGTAAACACACCTGTCAATATTTTATCCATTTGGGGCACTAAAAGAAAAGAGAAAATTTATCTATTTCGGCTAAAAGTTCAATTCGAATTTCTAAATATATATTCATTAAGGTTATAATTTGAATAGTAATAATCGTTATTAACATTGCAACTAATTACCTAATATATATGACAATATAAAATTTTGAATAGAAAGAGGGCTCGTCAGCAGTGATATTTAAACTTTTAGAATGGATATTTGGTTCGAGTAAGGAACGGGCTATAAAAAAGTTGCTACCCTTACTCGATGCAGTTAGAGAGCAAGAGCCCCGAATGGTGCGAATGTCTAACGCTGAACTTCGGGCTCAAACTGGCTTATTAAAGGAGAAACTCGCTCAGGGTGCTACTCTTGATGAACTTCTTCCCTGGGCTTTTGCGGTGGTCAGAGAAACGGCAAAGAGAGTAGTCGGATTGCGTCCCTTCGATGTGCAAATACTCGGTGGTATAGTGCTTCATCAGGGTGGCATAGCGGAGATGGTCACAGGCGAAGGGAAGACATTAGTCGCAACAATGCCAGTATATCTGAATGCACTTACGGGAGAAGGTGTACATGTAGTTACTGTGAATGACTATTTGGCAAGACGAGATGCAGAATGGATGGGACCTATATATCAGTTTCTTGGACTTACTGTGGGCTTAATCCAACATGATATGGGACTATATGAAAGGCAAGTTGCGTATCGTGCTGACATTACATACGGTACAAATAATGAGTTCGGCTTCGATTATTTAAGAGACAATATGGCGGTGCGCAAAGACCTGCAAGTTCAAAGGGGACTCAATTATGCAATAGTAGACGAGGTCGATTCTATTCTGATAGACGAAGCAAGAACACCTCTAATTATCTCGGGTAGACCTGAGAGGAGTACAGACATCTATGTCAAAGTTGATGAGGTGGTTCGGAGACTCCAAAAAGGTAAGCATTACGAAGTAGATGAAAAACACAGGCATGTCATTATAACCGATGAAGGGCTCGAAGTTGCAGAAAAATTGCTCGGTGTGGATGATTTGTTTTCTGATACTAACATAGGAATAGTACACATTCTTGAGCAGTCTATCAGAGCGCACAATCTCTACCATCGCGATAAAGATTATATAGTGAGAAATGGAGAAGTATTGATTGTAGATGAATTCACAGGAAGAGCACTGGAAGGTAGAAGATACTCTGATGGATTACATCAAGCAATAGAAGCAAAAGAACGAGTACCCATCAGATTTGAATCGCAAACCATAGCAACTATCACCTACCAGAACTATTTCAGAATGTATAAGAAACTCGCTGGTATGACTGGTACCGCAATTACAGAGGCACTTGAGTTCAGCAAGATATACGGATTGGAAGTGGTGCAAATTCCAACTAATCTGCCACTTATAAGAGAGGACCTTAATGACCTAATATTTGCAACTGAGGAAGGTAAATTCAAATATGTGGTGAATGAGATAAAGAGGATTCACAGCACAGGTAGACCTATACTTGTAGGCACGGTAAGCATAGAAAAGTCTGAGAAACTTGCAAGAATGCTCGAAGAAGAAGGCATAACAGACTTTCAAGTGCTCAATGCAAAGCACCACGAACGCGAAGCAGTCATCATTGCAAATGCAGGGAAAAAAGGTGCCATCACTATAGCAACTAATATGGCAGGTAGAGGCACAGATATAAAACTCGCCGAAGGGGTAAGAGAATTAGGGGGATTATACATAATCGGTACGGAAAGGCACGAAGCAAGACGAATTGATAATCAGTTGCGAGGAAGAGCGGGAAGACAAGGTGACCCGGGCACCACGAGATTCTATGTAAGCCTCGAAGATGAGGTTGCTCGGCTATTCGGCGGGGATAGAGTAAAGAAACTTTTGGATATGTTCGGCACCAATAAGGAGATGGATGAGCAACCGTTAAGTCAGAGAGTGGTATCTCGCTCAATAGAAAGGGCTCAAAGGCAGGTTGAAGAGTATAACTATGAAATCAGAAAACATCTTCTTGAATACGACGAGGTAATGGATAAACAGCGAAAATACATATATGGAATGCGACAGGAAGTGCTCGAAGATAAAGATGTGACGGAACGACTACATCAGATGTTTTCAAACATCATAATGGACGCTATAGACCAATACGCACCTGAAGAGGAACTACCCGAAAATTGGGACTTGGAAGGATTACAAAGGCAACTCAAAAAAATATTCGGAATTGAGTTTAAGTTTGAATTGGAAGAAGGTGAAGAACCTAAGTCTATACACGATACTATTTTCGAGCAGGTTCTAAAAGAATACGAGAGGAGACACGAACTACTTGCTGAAGAATTGAAAAAACAATATGACCAGCAAGTAAAAGAAGGAATCCATCTGCCTCCAGTCGACTTCAAGAAACTCGCGAGAAAAAGAATCCACGATTTGGAACTGATGGTAATTCTAAGGGCTGTAGATGAAAAATGGATTGACCATCTATACGAAATGGACTATCTCCGCGACTCTGTAAGACTCAGAGCATTCGGGCAGAGAGACCCATTATTAGAATACAAGCAAGAGGCTTTTGAGTTATTCCAAAATCTAATACAATCTATAGAGTTGAATGTAGTGCAGTCTCTCTTCAGAATAACTGACCCTGAGTATAGAAAGAAGAGACACATAGCAATAAAGACAGGAAGCCAAACTCAAGAGGAAGACCCATTCGCACACTTACAAAGATATAGTTATATTGCAGCGGATAAGGAAGCAGACAGGAGTTTCTCCGCCTTCGATACAAGACGGTTTGCACTGGGTGGAAAAGGTGTACCACAAGTGGATGGATCAGAACAGGAGGAAAGAAAACCAAAAGGTGTACCAGTACGAGTCGGTCCGAAGGTCGGACCAAATGATTTATGTCCATGCGGTAGTGGGAAAAAATATAAAAAATGCTGTGGAAGACAACTCGTAGAATAATCCCCGTATTCATAATTGGCTTCTGGGCAGTGATGATGGTTCTACTCCTGCTCAGGGAAGGCTATTTCTCCAAAAATACATATACATTCGCTCAACAAAGATGGGATACACCAATAGATTGGCAAATGGGTATCTTTACCGCAGATGATAAGAGGATTGGGTTTATCCAGATACGCACTCAACCTGAATTAGTAAGCCCATACGGACCCGCATTCAAACTGGACCTGTTTACTAAATTGGAAACGGTAGTTTTTTCTACACCAGTTAGTTTAATAGTCCAAGGATTCGCATGGTTCAGCGAGAGGAAAGGCCTTGAAAATTTTAACATTGCTCTTCGGTCCGGAGATACTCGGTTCTCGATTTCTGGTGAGTACGATGGCAAAGTAATCTCAGGAAATATCGTCACAGGAAAAGAAGTCGTGCCTTATAACATACCCGTAGGTAGGGATGTATTACTCGCAGGAGGACCCGGATTACCTCTACTCGACACACCCATACTACCCCCTGGAGAATCAATATCTATAAATGTATTCGACCCACTAACAATGTCCACACAAAAAGCGGTGATAACTTCGCACTCAAAAGAAGTATTACAAATTGACGGCGAAGACCTCGAAGTGTATAAAATGAGCGTGACAATTAGCGGACTGACCACTACGGTGTGGGTTACATCAAACCAGGAAATTGTTCAGGCAGAGTTGCCGATAGGCATCAAATTGAGAAAGATAAGTTTGGCAGAAGCACTGGCTTCAAAGGAAGAAGAAAAAGGTACTACAGGAGATATTATCACTTCTACCGCAATCAAACCAAAAGGAAAAATACCCTTCCGCGGTGCAAAACAAATGTGGATAAAAATTAAAAACTTATCTGAATATGCACTACCACCTGTTGGCTTGTATCAAACAAAAACCAGTGAAGGCTACTTCATATCTCCTCCCACTACAGTTAAATCTGTACCACTCACCGAAAGAGTATTAAGAAATGTCCCACAACAAAGTTTAGCAAGCAGTCCACTTATACCTGCAGACCACCACAAAATAAAACAACTCGCCGAAGAAATAGTCGGAAATGAAACTGACACATGGGAAAAGAGTAAAAAAATCTTCGAATGGATATATAAAAACATAAAAAAACAACCGTCCTTTAATATCCCCTCCGCACTCAGTGTGCTGGAAACTCGCTCAGGCGATTGCAATGAGCACGCAGTATTATTCACAGCCCTTGCACGGGCTGTAGGCATACCAACCCAGATATGCATCGGCTTGGTATGGAGCGAAGAACTCAAAGCATTCGGATACCACGCTTGGGTAGAAGTATTCTGCGGTGATTGGATTCCTATGGACCCCACATTAGGCCAAGAAATAGCAGACGCTACCCATATAAAACTCATCGAAGGAAATATAGAAGAATGGACCCGAATCGCCCTATACATTAACCAAATAGAAATCGAAGTAGTCAACGTCGAGTAGAAGCCCTCAAAAATATCCTCCCATCCTCAACATCTTTTGGGATAAAGAGTTACCACAAAAACGTCTTTATAAAGACTTGAATTTGTATATTTGTATTTGTAAAATATGAACCGTATCTTTCAAATTTATGATTTTATCTCTGTGATGGTTTTATAAAATGCAAAAGGTAGGGTTTATGAATAATTATCCAGGGGATTTGTTTGAATATTCTAATCAAGAAGCTACAGCGCAAAACAATAACCAGCGCAAAAAGGCGGAAAATAATTCTACTCCTACAAATTCTACTCCTTCAGAGGAGCCTACAGAGGGAGTATCAAAGAAAAAGTTAGTAGAAGATATACTTAAGGACTTGGAAAAAAACCGCACATTTATAATTGAACTTTTAGAGACTTTCGAAAAAGGCTACTACGCCAAGTGGTTAAACTTAAAACAACAAAAAAACAAACAAATTTCTGAGTTTAAAAATAAACTATCCTCTTTAATAGGAATAATAGACGAAATTGAAAAAATATTACCCTCTCAAGCCGAGGAAAAGTGTAAAGAAATTGCTAATAGATATCCGAAATTATTGGAGGAAAAATGTAGAGATGAAAATCTTCCTATGGATAAAACCTCTCGTCACCCGAGATACACATTCTGTAACAATTTCATAATATTAGAAATAAATGACAAAAACTTTACAGCGAAAATTTCT